>CAMWRB010000031.1 GCA_947176545.1 uncultured Porphyromonadaceae bacterium | reverse complement strand
ATAGAATTGCTTAAGCGTCGCGGCATGACAATTGCCGATGAAGCCAAAGCTCGCGAAATAATGCTTGAAATCGGGTGGTATCGACTTTCACTGTATTGGTTTGCATTTGAACGCCGTTATCCAGATGTGATGAATGATGAGCATATGTTTATTCCGGACACCCGGTTTGAGGATGCGCTAATGCTCTATGCGTTCGATTTCAATCTGCGCAATATGCTGATGCGGATGCTCGAAAGAGTTGAGACTGCATTCAGAACATTCGTCATCTATCATGTCTCCGTACGTCATCCCGAATCTCCCGACTGGTTTGCCGACTCCAATGTCGTGAGCCGTCATCATGCCGCCAACTTTGACAAGGCTGTCTACCAGCCGCTGCGCAAGCTCAATCAGGATATTATCCTGCATCACAAGCGATTTCCGCGTGACAGATTCGCTCCCGCATGGAAAACATTGGAGTTTGTCACTTTCGGTGCAATGTGCAATCTCTATGCCTCACTGAATTCTCAGCAACTGCGTTCTGAAATATCCCGGCATTTCGGTGTGGAAAATCCGGAGGTATTCGACAACTATCTTGAAGTGCTCAGAGCATTACGCAACAGTTGTGCCCACGGCAATGTGATGTACGCATTTCAATCCCCGGTCGAGATACGACGTCAGCCCGCGGGGTTGCCTCACGGCTCCGCCCGCAACCTCAACGCCTCGCTACAAGTACTCTCCTATATCTTACGTCATATTTCGCCCCGTGTGGCTCGGGAACTGAAATCAGAGACCGACAGGCTCCTCTCACGTTTTAACACCTCCCGCCACATACATACCGTCCTCTCACGAATATCCGGCTTCAACCTCTCTCATCACCCTTAGAAAAACTTGTCGTACCTGATATCAGTCATTTCTTTTGTAGGAGATGAGGTAACGCCAATTGTCTTTACGGGCCGGCGACTCACTCTCCTTATAGAATGTGCCGTCGTGACCGTTGCATCTCTCAGTCAGATAAAAATGACACATACCTATACCGCAGTCCAGTACCGACGCCGGACTTTTGGGAACATAATAGAAATGGACACGGTCATTCTCAACCAGCACGCGCCAGGGTTGTGAATTGGTCGAAGAGGGAGCAAGACGCAGCATATTCAATGCATCGGCATAGGTGTTCTCCTGAGTGAGTGAACGCGCGAAACCGTCAGTGAAGAACAACTCCTTGAACGCTTTGCGATTATTACTGCCGAGAGTCATACGGGCGATATTCTCCATCAGGCTCTTGCGGGCGGGACGACCCACCGGAGAGATAATCCGTAATTTCTCACCGTCAGGCCAGAGCTCGCCCTGCTCGAAAGCAGAACCTTTGAACGTCGCCGCTATCCAACAGGTTCCCAGCCCCATCTGCCATGCCTTGAGGACGACCTGCTCAAACGAGAAACCGACAGCAAGTGCCGACTCCTCATCCTCCCCGATACCGATGGTGAAATAGTCGGTGGCGTTCTTTATCATACCGTAGGTGGAGGGTTTATAATCCCCGGCCTTGTCAAAGTGCTTCAGACGTATGGTGTAGTTTCCACCGAAAGGATTGTATACATCTTTGACGGCATTTTCCAATTCTGCCATCTGGCCCGGTGCAAGTCCCGCACCATCAAAACTTCTTACCGACCTGCGCGTACGCATCGCCTCCAATATATCCATAATTCCTCGATTTTAAATTTTTTATATATGCGACCTATCCTCCCCGGTGTTTATTGTCACTTACCTTGACGGTCACCTTTTCTAAAAAAGCGAGTCCATGCAAACGCGGGACGACGAGAGAGATATTCCAAATTTCTACCGTGCGCATATGCTTCGCGCTCGAATGAAATATTATAATAAGCCTCCTGAAGATTATGGTATTGCAACAGGCGAATCAACCATTCGATTAGATATAAAAGATAGAACGGCAGATAAAGCAGCTCACGTTGCTGGGCATCGTGTATGCGCTCATGATTGATGACGTAACGGTCTATCCACGATGTATCCCGCGCCCAATACGTGCCGAACAGGTTAAGACAATACCTGCGGGGAATAAGTCTGCACTTGATTATCATAAAATATTAACACATAGGCACAGTTATTGGTTTTGGCACTTGTACGGCAACCGACTTTTTAATAATTTTGTAAAAACCGCCGCGTATGAAGGCGGATAGTGTATAAAGTCTCTCTTACAATTTATATTATTTTTATATTATGACTGAAAAGGAAAAATGTATCGCCGGAGAACTATATAATCCCAATTATGATGAGGAATTGCAGCAGGAGATGCTGCGCTCTGCAGACCTCTGCTATCAGTATAATGCTATTCCGCCCACTCACACTGAGCAACGCGACGAAATGCTTAATAAGATTTTGGGTTCCAAAGGCAAAAATTGTTGCATCCGCTCACCGTTCCAATGTGACTACGGCTACAATATCAGCGTCGGCGATAACTTCTTTGCCAATTACAACTTCATAGTGCTCGACGGTGGCAAAGTGACTATCGGCAACAATGTCTTTATCGCTCCCAATGTGGGCCTGCACACCGCCGGTCATCCCCTCGACAGCAAACGGCGCAACGAAGGTCTCGAATATGCCGGTCCTATAACGATTGAGGACGACGTCTGGATAGGAGCGGGGGTACAGGTGTGCCCCGGCGTAACCATCGGACACGGAGCTGTTGTAGCCGCAGGGGCGATTGTGACAAAGGATGTAGAGCCAGACACTGTCGTGGCCGGAGTACCGGCGCGACCGGTCAAGAAAATTAGCCAATAACGGGTATTTTTTGATGATACGATGTGAGACCGATGACCAAACCTTATCGACCGCACCCAATAAAAATCATTATAATTAGGTATTGCAGAGCATCAAAATAAGAAATAAATTTGCATGGAAATTTGCATGGGAGAATCTGATACATGATTATGACGATTGATAAGAATACCGGTTATCGACAGAGCAATCTGATGAAAGATTTGCTCGGGGACAATTCATTGCTGTTACCGGCTTTAAGCAGGTTTGACATTCCTTTCGGTTTCGGTGACAGTACCGTAGGTCAGGTATGCGCTGACAATGATGTCGATACCGACACTTTCCTGTGCGTATGTAATCTGGTCAGCGGATACCCGTTTGACTTGAGCAAGGTGTCGCTCCCATCGTTGATGGGATATTTGAAACGAGCCCACACATCATTTCTCGATGTCACCCTCCCCAAGATAAGACACTACCTCATCGATGCCATCAATTACAGGCTGACTGATGAGGTATCACTCCTGCTTATGAAATTCTATGACGACTACGTTCAGGAGGTCCGCAAGCACATGGAGTATGAGAACAATGTCATCTTCACGTACGTAGACAGATTATTGTCAGACCGGATTGATGACTCCTTTGACATCTCACAATATTCCGAAAGTCACGATGATACAGCCAAGAAACTCAACGAGCTGAAAAATATATTCATATACCACTACAAGCAGCGGGATAACGCACGGTTGAGCGGAGCGCTGCTGGACATCATCGTATGCGAGCGTGACATGCTCTCACATTTTGAGGTGGAGAGCCGTATATTCGTCCCTATGGTGATGGAGCTGGAAAACAAGTTACGTACCTCACACCCGTCGGCCGGACGACATCATGCAGACGACCCGACTCCGGCAGATGACACATCCGTTATACTCAGCAGACGCGAGCAGGACATCATACGCTGCATTGCCAAGGGCAAAGTCAATAAGGAGATAGCAGACGAACTCTGTATATCCGTGCACACCGTGGCCACTCACCGCAAGAATATCAGCAGTAAACTTGACATCCATTCTCCGGCCGGGCTGACGATATATGCCATACTCAATCATCTCGTAGACCTCAACGAAGTAACACCCTACTGACACCGGACATACATAAAAAAACTCATCCCGCAGCCATTCAATTGCCGAGTCGCCGCGGGATGAGGTTTTATGAACAAGGATGGATTAATTTGGTAGAATATTGTATTCTTCATCGGTCACCGGTTCGAGCCATACATTTTCAGTCTCCTCACCGGGGACGGAAAATGCGAGATGTGCGAACCATGAATCTTTGGCAGCTCCGTGCCAGTGCTTGACATTGGCCGGAATATTTATTACTGTGCCGGGCAAAATCTCGACAGGCTCTTTGCCCTCTTCCTGATACCACCCGCGTCCGGCTACTCCAACCAGCATCTGACCGCCCCCTTTGTCAGCCTTATGGATATGCCAGTTGTTGCGGCATCCGGGTTCGAAGGTGACATTCGCAAACGGCACCTGCTCTGAAGAAATCTGAGCAAGGTAACTGTTGCCTGTGAAATAACGGGCGTATGCGGTATTGGGCTCTCCAATTGGGAAAATCATAGTACGGGCGAACTCAGACTTTGCATCCTCACCCTCGATGTCGTCGCTCCACACATCTTTAGCAAGGCGGAACGCAGCCCAGGCCTTGGGCCAGCCTGCGTAAAAGGCTATATGAGTGAGCATTTCTGAAATCTCGGTGCGGGTTATGCCGTTCTTCCTGGCCTCCTGAAGATGATATATCAGAGAGGTGTCCGTTATACCCTGTGCGACAAGTGATGTTACTGTGACCAGACTGCGGTCACGCAACGAAAGGAGGTCATTGCGGCTCCACACTTCGCCGAAGAGTATATCATCATTAAGACGCGCAAATTCTGGCGCGAAATCACCGAGTTGCTGACGGCCGGCCGTCTGTATTATTTTCTGTTGTGCCATAGCTGGTATTAATGTTATTAAACCTAAAACCAATGAAAGGATAATACGGTTCATCTTACGATTGTATTAGTGATTTTATTATTGGGATTCAATGGAGTCACGTCATCAAGCACCAGGGAGTCGACCATATGGAGGGTTCCTTGTTTGTATTTCTGAAAATGTTGCGATGCGATATGCTGTTGATATGCCTCCTGACTCGCATATGTTTCCAGGATAGTGATATGACATGGATTATCCTTATCGGCCACGGCATACATGGTCAGGACACCCGGTTCTTTCTCCAATGATATTGTGCCAACCTCGACTGCATATTTCATATATTCATTGATATAGTCGGGGGTTACACTAATCTTTGACAGGCGTACAATCCCGTCTGACTGCATCGGCAGTTTATCGCACATATTACACTCCATTCGATTGTTTTCATTATATTCGTGACCACCGACAGTACTGATAGATAACACTGCCGTGGCAATCACCATCATTATTTTAAATGAACGGGTCATCATTACTGCCGGGTTGCTTTTTCACATACTTATTTGCTAACGTATATCTTTTTACCGCCGATTACATACAGACCTCTTTTGAGGGTCTCTAACGAGTATGCATCATTACCGGCAACTACTCCGTCAATTGTAAAGACAGTTTGATTTGTGTTATTACTCTCATCAAGTATGTTAGGGGCGACAGTGGTAATATCATATCCGGTCAGTTCCAGCCAAGATTCAATCATTGATGAGGCATTGGAGGTCTGCGATGAACGAATCCACAGGCTCGGTGTCAGGAAATCACCGTCGGGAATGAGACGTTTGGCATCGTTTTCAACTCCGCTGATACCGCTGCTCGCGCTCGATACTATCAGTCCTATTTTCTTTCCGGCCATCTTTGAGCCATTCTGAAAAAGATATGTCTGGAGAGGTGCGGCCATATTGCTCCACCAGAGGGGAGCACCGATTATGATACAGTCATAGTCAGCCGGGTCCACATCTACCGGGTCTATGGCCGGATAAGAGGACGCATCGTTCGGATTGTTGCGGATGGCCGATATCTGCGCACTTCCGATTGCATAGTTGTTGGCGGCATAGTCCAGCCCTTTTTCTGCCGGTTCTATACGTACGACGTCTGCAGCTATCTGCCGGGTCAATTCGGTGACGATATCATGAACGTTGTTGGTATAACTGTAATATACCACAAGAGTCTTCGCCCGGACAGTCATTGTCATCAGTACAAATGATAGAACTAATAAGATTTTTTTCATATGTATATCGAATATTTTAATATTTTTTAGTCTCCCTTACATGATTGTTAGCAGAGGTCTTGAATCAGGCTCATCTCATTGGAAGCAAGTGTAAAATCCTTTCCGGTCATATACTCGGACATGCTGATTTCGATGTACGGGCATTATTTTTATTCATAATGCAAATATAACTTAACGGAACTTAAACGATGTGACAAATATTACTGAGGTCTAACCATTTTCTTTTAATTGCGGACGATATAGGTTTATCCCGTCATTTTTTGTACATTTGTAAACAGATATCCTTTATGCCGTTGCTATTGCATTCATATATAGTATGAGTAAGATTCTAAAAGTCAGCAAACCGTCAGATTACAGTTCATATCTGGGTCAGACCGACACGCACGACCTGATTAGTGTCATTGATTACAGTGAGCTCTCTCCGGTGCCTCTTAGTCTGAACCATTATGAGGTTTACGGACTGTTCCTGCAGGGACAGGATGAAAAAATAGACCTTGTATATGGGACGGGTAAATATGACTATTCCGACGGCACATTAATCTGTGTCGCACCGGGACAGACCGGAGGCAAGGAGGATAACGGCAAACGTATGGAGATGAGTGGATGGGCGTTATTGTTCCATCCCGACATACTGCAGGGCACGGGACTCGAAAAGGAGATTAAACACTTCTCATTCTTCGACTATAGAATCAACGAAGCTCTCCATATGTCTGAAGAGGAACGGGATATTATAATAGGACTCTTCATGCAGATTAGGACTGAACTTAGGTTTCCGCCGGATAATATTCAGAACAGGATTATTGTCGGATTAATCAATCTTCTGCTCCGATATGCACAGCGGTTTTACAATCGTCAGTTCGCTTCACGCACTGTTGCTAACAACAATATATTGGTTCGATTTGAAAAGCTTATAAAAGAGTATTTCGAGAATGATATACAGCTGAAAGAGGGGTTGCCTACGGTTCAATATTGTTCGGAACAACTGAACATGTCTCCAACATATCTCAGCGACGTTATCAAAAAATCCACCGGCGAGACAGCCAATCATCTCATCAAGCACCATATGATACAACTGGCTAAAAATCGTCTTGTCGCCGGAATGAATTCTTCGGAGGTCGCTTATTCGTTAGGCTATGATTATCCGCAGCATTTCTCCCGCACGTTCAAGAAGATGACCGGATAGACGCCATCCGAATATTGCGAACGCCGCAAACAGAACACTGCTTCTACTTCGGCACATTCGAAATAAAGTAATAAGCCCCAAAAGCTTTTCTTGAACTGACTTTCGGGGCTATTTATTTTTCGGTGTTATCAGTAACCGTTGCTGATTTTGCCTGAGTTGTATGTATCTGTTTTAATACGGTCTACATTACATTTTATTTGACCGGAGTTGTAAGCTTTGGCTGTACCGGTCTTAGCCGAAAGATGTGAGGCATCAATTACACCTGAATTAAATACATCCATAGATACCTCATAAGCACTACCGGCAAGCTCAATTTCAGCACTGTTGTATGCTTCACAATCGACGGTATCGGCCTTTAGAGTTGGAAAATCAACCTCGGCAGAATTATATGCCTTTATGGAAAGAGCACGAATGTCAACCGATTTCTTAAATTCAACATCGGCATTGTTGAAGGCCTCTATATAAAGATTGTCCCCATTGAAGGGTGTCACGACTTCAAATTCGCAACCATTGTAAATCGAAATGGCGTTAAGTGTCGGAGCACTCATCTCAACATCGGCTTTGAGGGTTCCTCTATAATTCCGGGGAGGATCAAAATAGAGGGATAGAGTCCCATTGTCAACCTCTACCTTCAGATATAAGAGCGATTCGTGCGAAGCATTAACAACTACTTTGCTCTTGTTGGATTGGGAGAACCGAATGTCAATGGAATTATAGGCCCTGACAGCACTGAAACTCCTGACCTTATATTCTTTGGTGGAATTTGTGCTTCTGCCGACTGGCGATGCGGCATTGGATGTGAAGATGCACAGCAGCATCATCATGGTAATAAAAGTACGAACTATTTTCATAACGGACTGTAAATATAAGTTATTTATCGTACAAGTTACCGTTTTTTCTCCATTCTCACAATTTTTCAGCTAATAAAATTAAGTTTCACTGATTTTTTCAATCCTTTTTACTCCAGTTGTCGTGCATCTTACGGTATTTACCGATTACATCGCCCGAAAGAATATAGGAGTATGTCGGAAACTCAAAGAGAACGGTATGCATCTTGTTATAGTCAATTTTGCCGTTTTCATCAAGATTGTCCTCATTGACATATGTATTGGAAATTGAACATATGAAATTGTCGAAACCGTTGCATTCGAATACATCTACAATTTCCAACTCCATTGTCAGGGGCGCCTCATCAATCACAGGAGTTCCGGCCTCGCCGCGATGATAGTCAAACACTTCCGACTTATCCACTTTATCTCCGTCCACACTCCCGACATAGTCTGCCTTTTCGAGCATTTCGGGACTTACGAGATTGAGGGAAAATCGTTTACCAACGCCGAGAGCGGGTGTCGTTTAGTGCGGTTTTGCCATGCTGACCAGCACACGGTCATGGCTGACTATACCGATGTGTGATAACTCCATCCAGTTAACTTTGCCGTTTACATCAGCACCTATTACGGTCACAGGAGTGGGATAAAGGGCCGGTTTGGAGCCCAGATTAACTTTATTAGCCATTATTCTTATTCTTTTATTTTAAATAATTTCATTGCATTATTACGCAGGATATCCCCCGCATATTTACCGAGTTCGGAATCCTGAGTGATTTCATTCTTTACCTTTGCCGCGACCTTTTCCAGAATAGCAGTTGGAACAAAGGGAATGAACATCTACCGCTTTAAGATTGGGTTGTGCAGTCATAGTGAATAACGTCAGCAATGCGGCAAACGCCGAGATAACTCTTTTCATATCATTGAGTTTTCCCATGAACCCTTTGTATCAACTCCGGTTACAGCGGCGAGTTCCTCAAGAGAACCCATTTCTTCCTGCGAAAGTTTGATTTTTGCCGCCGCGGCAGCTTCCTCGACATGACGAGGTTTTGTAGCTCCGACAATCGGATAAGTCCCCTTGTTGATGGCGTATGCCACAGCTATCTGAGAGACAGACGCATCGTGAGCCTCCCCTATTTTCTTCATTTCATTGATAAGGGCATCGAGCTTGGGAAGAATCGGATTGTATGTTTCGGCGCGATTGCTCCCGGCGGGCATGGGATTGGCCGTACCGTACTTGCCGCTCAATGCACCCTGTTCAAGAGTCATGTATGCGAAGAAATCTATGTCGTTTTCCTTGCAGTAGTCAAGTATTCCGGCCTTTTCAGATGAGCGATACAGAAGGCTGAAATGATTCTGAACGGCTGATACACGATAACCGGCTGCACGAAGAATTTCGTCTGCACGCTTTATCTGAGCCAGATTGTGGTTGGATACACCCACACGCTTGACGACACCCGATTTCAGCAGGGCGATAAGTCCCGGAGTCCATCTTTCCACATCAGCAGGATTATGAATCCAATAGATGTCGATATAGTCAGTGTGTAGACGCTTGCAACTCTCCTCTGCCATTGTCAGAACGGGAGTAGCGGTGTCCGGTGCAATCTGAGGCGTGAATTTAGTGGAGATTATAAACTTATCGCGCGGATAATCCTTGATAAAGCCACCGAGAATATCTTCCGATGCCCCCATACCGTACACTGTAGCAGTGTCCCACATCGTCAGACCCGCCCGGCAAGCGGCCTCGAAAACTGATTTTAGACTTTCGGCATCGGTATGGTTGCCGAATACCTGGTCACCACCGGCCATTCCGGAGCCCCATGACCATGTTCCCAATGCGACAGAAGGTAATTTCATTTTTATTAAATTTTAATATTGTTAAGGAGATGTTTAAAATTAGTTTATACTTAGATTGCTTTTATTTTTTGAGTGATATTTTGAGTTTAAAGAAGGAATGTAGCGGGCTACATG
>CAMWRB010000030.1 GCA_947176545.1 uncultured Porphyromonadaceae bacterium | reverse complement strand
CCAGAAGGCTTTCGACAAATGTCTGCAGCACTGCCAGAGCGTTATCAACCGTCACCAGGGCGGAGGTTTCCAGGGCTCCGGTCTGACTTACTGCTACCACTACAACTTCTGTAAGAACAACCACATCTTCGCTCCCGGCGGCTCTATGGACGCTCAGAACGAAATCCTGTGGAACATACCTTACGAGTTCCGTATGACTGAATCTTACGGTGGCTCATCATTCCTGATTCTCGCTGCTATTTCCGACCAGAACAAGTCTGCCATGTCATGGTACGGTATCAACGGTCAGTGGACATGTATGCACGCCCGCACACAGTTCTCCGAGAAGTTCTCATTCTCCAACGGTCAGACCAACGACAAGCGCGCTTATCTATGGCTTACAGAGGGTGATGATTTCAACATCAGCAACCGTGACTTCTCCACATACAAGGACGGCTATGTACCCGTCAAGTTCACCAACGTTGATTGTGACCCCTCACAGACTGATTATACAGAGGCAAACTACTGGGCTGACCCCGAGACCGGTCTCAACCGTTTCGGCAAGCACAACCTCAAGGACGACCAGAACTACGGCATACCGAGTGATGCGACATTCGCTGACACCGACCTGCCCGTCATCCGTCTCTCTGAAATCTACCTGACAGCAGCCGAGGCTATCGTACGCGGCGGTGGCGGCAGCAATGCCGACGCTCTGACTTATGTCAACTACGTACGCCAGCGTGCAGGTGTGCCCGCATGGTCTCTCTCAGAGCTGACTCTGCAGCACCTCCTCGACGAGCGCGCACGCGAACTCTACTGGGAGAACAACCGTCGTACAGACCTCGTCCGCTTCGGTCAGTATGCTACAGGCTACACCTGGAACTGGAAGAACAACGTGCCCCTCGGAGCTGACGTGGACTCACACATGAACGTCTTCCCCATCCCGACTCAGGTTATCACTTCTTATAGCATTGAGTATCCTCAGAACCAGGGATATTAATCCATTATAAAAAATTCAATCAATACAATTCGAAAGTAATATGAATAAAATAACGGTTCTGTCGGTTCTCGCGGCGCTCACCGCTCTCAGCTTCACAAGCTGTAAGGATGACACACAGCCCCGTCTGAAGGACCCGACTCCCGGTTCGTTCAAGGTCTTCGAGCCGGCACTGAACAATTATACATACTATCTCGATCCCAACTCAACTATCGAGTTGGTGACTTCACAGCCCGACTACGGTCTGGGCACAGTCACTCAATACGAGATACAGGCATGTCTGACAGAGAACTTTATCGAGGCTGAGGTAGACCCCGAGACCGGCACAACACTCCACGATGCCAACTATCAGGTTCTGCTCACCACCAACACTCAGGCACGCATCCAGATGAGCTGTAAGGAGCTTGCCATCGCCATGTGCGCACTCCACGGCATCACTACCGATGAGGACATAGACAAGTGGGACAATCCCGCTGTCAGCGGTGTGCAGCCCGTCTATATCCGTGTGGCAGCATACGTTGCCGACCCCAAGACTCCGACAGGTTACGCTACCGGCTCATACATCCTCTCGAACGTTGTCAAGCTCAACAGAGTGCAGCCCTACTTCGCTGTCAATGTTCCCAAGGAGATTTACCTCATCGGTAATCCCCAGGGTTGGAAGGTTGATGTCGGAGATATGCCCCTCAGCGAGGCTGAGAACGGTATCGGTTCTGACATCTACACCGGAGTGTTCGAGTTTGACAGCGACATTATCGCTTCAGGCGGTGGTGGTTTCCGCTTCTACAAGGAACTCGGCAACTGGGGTGACGACGGTGCGTTCCCCTCTATCGGTGCAAACGCCAATGATGGTGACAACGTTAAAGTCATGCTTGACGAGGAGACTCTCTCAGCTGACGTTGATGTAGTAGCCGGTAAGGGTAACTTCCAAATCGACAACTGGCCCGGCGGCTGGATGAAGATTACCGTCAACCTTATCGACATGAACGCTAACTTCAAACCGGGCGAAGCTCCCACTGAATAATGCATACTGAAATGAAAAAGTCAATCTTATTTTTTGCAGGCATCGTGGGGCTCAGCCTCGCATCCTGCGACGATACTTCCGACCTCGGTAAGCCTCAGGTCAATCAGCCCCCGGTTGTGATTGAAGCCAATGGTGTCAAGGCTACGGCATCTGCCGTACTCAACGCTCCGGCTATCAACCTCAATGACTATCAGAATATCAACATACCTATCCTGGACATCACTCTCGCAGGTGATTTTCCTCAGGATGCTACCGTAGCCGGTGTGTTCCAGGTTGCTGACAACGAGAATTTCGAGAATGCTGTCGAAATTCCCATCACAGCAGAAGTTGTCAAGACAGAGGCCACAAAGGCTGAAGAGGAGGAAGAGCCGGTTATAGCTCCTAATCCCGGCCCCGCTGTATCAGCACCCCGCAAGTTCATCGGTGTGATTGAGGGCAACCTCTGGGAAGATGCTTTCGTACAATACTTCAAGTATAACCCCTCCGCTCAGGACAACTATTACCGTTACGTGCTCTACACTCAGATAGGCACTCAGGTGACAGAGCTCACAGGCGGATATGTGGATGGCCGTAAGATTCTCGTCACTCCCGTAGATATGAAGTATGCTATCGCAGACGACTACTACGTATACGGCAAGTATATCGGCGGCAACAACATCACCACTGCCGAGCAGATGAAGCACTCTGACACTCACAAGTATGACGACCCCGTGTTCTCATACACTGTCAAGGTCGAGCCCTCACAGGTGAGTGACTTCACATGGGTTGTAGCCGGTAAGGATGCTCCCGACGCACAGGTGTACGGTGTGGTAGACCCCGCAGCTTCCAACGGTCTGCTCAGACCTCTCTCTGAAGGCGGCAAGCCCGGACAAATCTCAATGGAGGGTCCCTGGACCATCGAGGTCAATATGCTCAGCAAGACTTACTCCATCCGTCTCGCGGCAGAGAGCCTCTACGTCTACGGTCCTGCATCCAACAACTTCACATACGCTCTGCAGCTGGCCACCGATAACTTCACTACCTATTACGGTTTCGGTGTCATCAAGACAAGCTTCCGTCTCTCAAGCGAGAAGAGTCTGAACTCAGGCGTGAAGTATGGTGCCGGTGAGGCACAGGGCACTCTGGTTGCCGGCGACAACGTCGAGGCAATCACTGTATCGGAAGCAAGAGCCAACACCCTCTACTACATCAACGCTGACGTTGTGAAACTCACTTACAACCTCACCAAGATTGATACCGTAGGTCTGATAGGTCTCAACGGTGACTGGGACAACGACATCGTGATGAAGGGTGATAAGAACAAGGTGAAATACAGCGCGACTGTCACTACAACCGGTGCAACTGAGTTCAAGTTCCGCTTCAACAAGAAATGGGACATCAACCTCGGCGGCGCGCTCGACAACCTCACATTCGGCGGTGACAACATCGCTATACCTGAGGCCGGTGAGTACAACATCACTCTTGACTTCACAACTCTGCCTTATTCAGCAACTGTTGTTAAGAAATAATACTAACATTCCCGATTCTCCGCGAGGTGAATGCCTCGCGGAGATGAATGCCAACAATTTCAATTAATAATAAGACAATGAAAAAGACTTTCAAATATCTCATGTCGCTTGTGGCTGTCACTGTCATCAGCATGGCTTTCGCCGCTTGCACCAATGAGGATGATGTCGACTTCGGCCCTGTAGGCACATGGAGCGTAAACTGCACCAAGGTGACGGCACCCGGATGGACTGCCGAACAGACTGCCGACCTGCAGCAACTCATGAACAAGGTCGCTTGTCTCGACCAGACTCTGGCTGACCCCGTTGAAGATGAGGGCGACGAAGAGGATGATAAAGAGAAAGAGCCGCCGCTCGACCTCACACAACTCAAAGACAAGTCAGAGACTCAGGCCAAGTACTACCTGAACTATGCGATGGAGACCGGTTACCAGTATATCAACAATGACGAGGCATTGCTTGAAAGCCTCCCCAACGGTTCTGTCATCACATTCACACTGTACCGTATCTCGGGCAGCAACCGTCTCGTCAGCAATACCGCTACTGTAAGCAAGAAAGACGGCAAGCTCTCCACAGCTTACGATTACACTATTGACCTGAAGAAATAATATTTCAACCCCGCTTAATTATAATCCGGGTGTGTCAAAATTCAAGAATTTGACACACCCGGATTATTTGTATGGAGAGTTATTTTTAACTATCTTTGCGATATGACCTACGAGAGCTATATGAATATCAAGCCCGAGGAGCGCGACCGCAGGGTGACCGACGAGGCATTCAACGAGTTGCTGCAGGCCTATATCAACTCGAACCACCGGCGTAAGGTCGAGATTATCCAGAAGGCCTACCGCTTCGCCTCCAAGGCCCATGAGGGTGTCCGCCGTCGGACGGGAGAACCCTTCATGCTGCATCCGATTGCCGTGGCACGCATTGTGGTGAGCGAGCTGGGTCTCGGCTCTACATCCATATGTGCCGCTCTGCTCCATCACATCATCGAGGATACCGACTACACGCGCGACGATATAGAGGCGGCATTCGGCGCTCACATAGCTTCGCTCGTCGAGGGGATGACCAAAATATCCGGCGGCATTTTCGGAGACAAGGCCTCCATTCAGGCAGAGAATTTTCGCAAACTGCTGCTCTCGATGTCTACCGACATCCGTGTCATTCTGGTCAAGATGGCAGACCGTTTGCACAACATGAGGTCTATCACGACACTGCGTGCCGATAAGCAGCACAAGATAGCGGAGGAGACCCTCTATGTCTACGCCCCGCTGGCCCACCGTCTCGGACTCGGTAAAATCAAGTCCGAGTTCGAAGACCTGGTGTTCAAGTTCCAGCATCCCGCCGTTTATGCCGCTATCACCGGACGCGTCGCAAGCACAGAGGCTGACAGGCTCGCCATAATCGAGAAGTTTGTCGCACCGATACGACGCAAACTCGATGAGGCCGGATTTAAATATCAAATCAAGACACGCATCAAGAGCGCATACTCCATCTATAACAAAATGCAGAAGAAGGGAGTCCTCTTTGACGATATTTTCGATATTTATGCGTTGAGAGTCATCTTTGAGAATGACGATGACGAGATGGAGCGTATACGCTGCTGGCAGATATACACCTTTTTCACCGACGGTCATTCAGTTCACCCCGACCGCCTGCGCGACTGGACTTCAACTCCGAAAGCCAACGGCTACCGCGCACTCCATCTCACCGTCATGGGTCCGGAGGGGAAATGGATTGAGGTGCAGATTCGCTCGCGCAAAATGGATGACATCGCCGAGCTCGGATATGCCGCTCACTGGATGTACAAGACCGGTGAACAGTCATCTGTTACCGAACTCGACACCTGGATGAACACCATCAAGGACATCCTCTCTCACCCGGAACCGGATGCAATCGACTTTTTAGATACCATCAAGCTCAATCTCTATTCGACAGAAATATTCGTCTTCACACCCAAGGGCGACCTTATAAAGTTGCCGACCGGCTCGACGGTGCTCGACATGGCATTCGCAATACACTCCGACCTCGGACTGCACTGCGTGGCCGGCAAGATAGGCCATCGACTGATGCCACTGAGCCATGTGCTCGACTCGGGCGACCAGGTCGAAATCATCTCCTCGCAGACACGTGTGCCTACGGCCGAATGGCTTGAACTCTGCAATACAGCAAAGGCTCAGAACAGAATACGCACCTTTCTCAAACATAATCAGGATGCCGGTACCGACAGCGGGAGCGAACTCATCGGCGACAGCCCTGAGAAAGCACACAACGCCAACCCTCCGGCCCGTCCCGCGCGGCGACACACCGTCATCATCGAGGGATTTGACCGTAAGGGTATACTGTCGTCAATTGTAGCCATCGCCACAAGGCGCGATGTCGTAAGACTCGTAGCCATGACCGTGGACACAGAAGCGGACATCGTACACTGCACGCTGACACTCGCCACACATGCCACCACTCAGGCCATCCGGCGAATATGCTCCGAAATGCGCAAGCTCGACGGAATCTCCGAAGTCACCCGCATACCGGAAAGCTGACAACCCCAATAGAAATCATAGTACTCCCGGAACTCATTATAATCATAATACTCACAGTACTCTTAGAACTCCCGGAAAAATATGTCTGACAAAAATAAAGGTTTATACCGCAATCAAATCTTCACCATCCTGCTGCTGCTCGGAGCCGCAATTATCGCGCTCCTTGTCGTGCCGCGCAACGACCATCAGTCATACACATACGAGCTCAACCAGCCGTGGCGTTACCCCCTGCTGACAGCAGAGTTTGATACACCAATCATGCGCGACTCAGCCTCTCAACATTCCATGCGGGACAGTATCGATGCCAACTTCGCCCCCTTTGTGGTCAGGGACCTCAGCATACCCGAGAAGAGTATACAGAGACTCAGCAATGCACTCGCCGGGGAGTCGTCCGAACGGACTGTCAGACTGATGAAACATCTTCTGGCTGAATTCTATCGCAGAGGCATCGTCGACCCGGATGTCTATAAGTCCATTCAGTCCGGCAACAATAAGAAAGTCAGACATTATAACGGCAACGAGGATGTCTCCGACCGCTCCGTAACCACCATTGACGGTTCCGGATATATCCCCCCGCGAATGGCTTACAACTATATTGACTCCGCATACAGCGTGGCCAACGGCACACCCCGCAACACCCTCTCTGCCAATGTCGCAAAGGCACTTACCCTCTCCATCGTGCCGGACATTACGCTCGACTCGGTGGCCGACACCAAATTCCGAAATCAGGAGTATCTCAACGTCAATGGCGCACTCGGAGTTATCAAGAAAGGACAGCGCATCGTGGACCGCGGAGAGATTGTGACCCCTCAGATTTACACCAATCTGAACACGTATCAGGAACTCCTGGCCAAGAATCATGACGATGAGGGCAAATCGAGGATATGGTTTGTCGTCGGTCAGGCCATGTATATACTCATAACCCTGATTACACTCTATCTCTTCCTATACCACTACCGGCCGCAATTCTACAACAGTCTGCGCAAGATGACATTCCTGATGTCGCTAATCACCCTCTTCGTCGTTATTGCAGCTACCGTGGTCGAATATCTCAACCAGGGACTCTATCTCATACCTTTCACCATCCTGCCCGTCGTACTCCTCGTATTCTTCGACAGCAGGACAGCGGTCATATCCCTAATCACGACCGTTTTGATATGCGCACTGCTGGCCACATATCCGTTCCAGTTCATTTATCTCGAACTTATCACGGGCATAATATGCACACTGAGCATACAGCACCTCAGCAAACGCAGTCAGTTGCTGCGGACAGCCATCATTTCACTGACGACATACATCGTCGCCTATATTGCACTCTGCCTGCTTAACGAGGGTACTCTTGACAACCTGACGCTGCGTATGTTCATCCTCTTCTTCTTCAACGCCGTGATACTCTCGTTCGCATACGTGCTGATACTCATCATCGAGAAACTCTTCGGATTTACATCTATGGTGACACTCGTCGAGCTCTCCGACATCAACAATCCGCTGCTCAGACGACTTGCCGAGGAAGCTCCCGGCACGTTCCAGCACTCCATGCAGGTTTCCACGCTTGCCGCCGAGGCAGCACGCGCTATCGGTGCCAACACACAGCTGGTCCGCACAGGCGCGCTCTATCACGACATAGGCAAGATGGAGAGCCCCATATTCTTTACCGAAAATCAGCATGGTGTCAATCCTCATGCCGGACTTGACCCGGAGACTTCGGCCGATAAAATCATACGCCATGTCACCGACGGACTCACTCTCGCTTCCAAGGCCAAGCTCCCGGCTGTCATAAAGGACTTCATAGCCGAACATCACGGCAAGGGAGTCGCCAAATATTTCTATAACACCGCTGTCAATGAGGCTAACGGCAAACCGGTAGACCGCGCCAAATTCACATATCCCGGCCCGAACCCGCGCTCGCGTGAGACTGCCATTCTGATGATGGCTGACTGTGTCGAGGCGGCATCACGCAGTCTGCGCGACTATACCCACGACTCCATCGACGCACTGGTAGACAAGATTATCGACGGACAGGTAGCCGACGGAATGTTCAAGGACTCACCGCTGTCGTTCAAGGACATACAGGTCATCAAGAATACGTTCAAGAAACGTCTTGCCACTATCTATCACTCACGCGTGGCCTATCCGGAACTCAAGAAAAATGAGGACAGCGCACATCCTGACCCTCGCGACGTACATCAGGACGATATGCATCATGATGCCTGACGACCTTACCACGGCAGTAGGCGGATTTTGTAGCACCCGGCCAATATTTTTGCTTGTTCAGACGTTATTATTCTATAACCGCACTGCAATCAATCTGTGACCTCACGGCAGCCGCAACCGGGTTACACACCCGCGTCCGACTCCCTCAGAGGTAGTAAAACCATATAAAACATCGTCATTATGACCATATTTCTTATCATAGTCAGTTGTCTGCTCTGGATTGGAGCCTTTATCGCACTCCCGCGACGTATCGTGCTCGCTCCGGGACTCTCCTACTGCGCGCTCGTTCTTATGTCGCTCGCCAAGTCGCCCGAGGGTTACAACCTATTTCCGGTCACGAACTCGCTGCTGTATTCATGGCTGGCCATAACCCTTATCATCATGATGGTCATCGTGATGCAGAGCGCCGCCATACGCATACAGAGCCGCGGGGTATGGTATATGACCGTCGGAGCGGTAGCCGGAATGCTCATCGGACTCGCTTGCCTGACAGTTACGTCAATCATGACACTCGCCTATGCACTCATGATTATCGGCACGGCCGCCGGAATTGTCATCGGTTATCTCCTCTTCACCAACACCCCGTCGGGACAGATGATTAAACCGGGCACCGGCAACTTCTTCAGATACCTGCTTGCCAAGGGCTTCCCGATTCTCATCACCGTAGCGCAGCTCGGCATCATTCTGGTCATAATCACATATCGCACCTCTCTCTGATAACACCCTGATGACAATGAAGACTTTAAGACATTATCTCGCCTGCATGCTCCCGCTTTTGGTCGCACTGACATTCATTCTACCTCCGGATGTCTCGGCCAAACCAGTGCCCGACCCGGCACCGCGCACGTCCAAAAGTTCGCGCAAGAAGAGCAGCAAGTCATACTCACGTACCCGTAAAAGTTCGTCAAAGTCTTCATCACGCCGCTCCGGAACACGCCGCCGTTCATACGGCTCGGGAGTCGGGGTCGCACCTACATTCACGCAGACAGAGACTCCCGGACAGGCCGCTACGTCGGTCAAACCCCTCACACGCGAACAGGAAGAGGCGCGCAAACGACGCAAGATAACGGTCGAAAAACCCGATCTGGCACTCATCAAGCAGATGACACTTGACCCGAAAAGTGAATTCTACTTCCCTAAACTCATGGCCAAATATAACCGTAACGATACGACCATGACGCAGGAGGAATACCGCAACCTGTACCTCGGATACACTTTTCAGGAGGATTACGACCCCTACCGCACATCTCCATATTCCGGGGTAACTGATGCCCTGCGCGAGAAGAAAACACATACCAAGGAGGAAATTGACACCATCAAGAAATATGCGGAGCTCACCCTGCGTGACAATCCTTTTGACCTGCGACAGATGTCGTTTCTCGTACACGTTCTCAAGGAACGACGCAAGGATATGAGCGCCAAGATATGGGAATACAGGCTCGAACATCTGTTAGGTGCAATCAAGTCTACCGGCACGGGTGAAGATATGGAGAACGCTTTCTATGTCATCTACCCGATGCACGAATATGACCTCATCGAACTCCTCGGATATGAGGCTACGGATGTGGACTTTATAGAACCCGGCTACGACTATCTGACCGTAAGAGCCAAGGAGGAGACCGCCCGACGGTTGCGCGACAAGGTGCAACCCGGCTTCTACTTCAATGTCGAACAACTCACAGCCGAATACGAAAACAAGCACCCCGAAAGTCTGTCGGAAAGTGCATCCGAAAGTGTGACGGAAAGTGTGACGGATTCAACGTAAGAAGACTCTGAACCGGAAACGACAATTAGTGAATAGTGAATAGTGACTATTCACTAATAC
>CAMWRB010000029.1 GCA_947176545.1 uncultured Porphyromonadaceae bacterium | reverse complement strand
GTTACGGCAGAGTGTACTTTTACCTGATTGACGTGGTCCGGTAATAACTATGACATGATAATATTTGTGAGCCTCCTGAATTTTGGGCGATATCAAACGGGGAGTGAAATTAGCCATGATTATTCATATTGTTGATTTAAAGAATAATAAGCATTATTTAAAGTTGCTCCTCAAATTATTTTAAGTATTGCTTTAAAATATTTGGAGTGGGTATATATAAATCTCGGAGTTTTACTACGAGATATAATTAAGTATCTAAAAAAGAGAGGATTAAATCCTCTCTTTTGCGGAGTGAGGGGGATTCGAACCCCCGATACGCTTTTGGCGTATACACGCTTTCCAGGCGTGCCTCTTCAGCCACTCGAGCACCACTCCGGGTTTGTCTTTTTGTTGCGACAATGCGAAGTTAATGCTATTTTTTCATATGACAAGCAATTTTACCCGTTTTTTTTTCGTATTTTTGTGATTAATTCTTAATTAATCTGTCTCCGCCATATGGTTGCGGAGATTTAATCGTATGGCTATGAGTGGTATGACGGTAAAGCGTGCGGGCCGGTTGTCAGGTCGGTTTTTTGGCATGAGTTTGATAATGTGCGGTCTTTTCGCTTGTAACGGCAAGGGTAATGAGGGTGAGAATGTAGCGTCAGCC
Source organism: uncultured Porphyromonadaceae bacterium (assembly GCA_947176545.1). GTDB lineage: Bacteria > Bacteroidota > Bacteroidia > Bacteroidales > Muribaculaceae > Lepagella. Next base: position 9,547 of record CAMWRB010000029.1, on the reverse strand, counting down.
GTGGGGCATCTCTCCGACAGCCGTAAGGTAGCGTACATGATGGAGCATGCGACTCCGGATTCTGTAGCCCGGTTTATATGTGAGGCATCTTTGGGACACATAGAGGGTGTCAGGATTGATACTTTAGCCAATGCGACCCTGTATGCCTACGAAAATTACAAGTCCGAGAGCGATATGCAGACCTTTTCGTCGGAGATGGATGATTATGTATCGCATCTGTCGCTTGAGAACCGGATGAAGATTATGACGATGCTCGGTGAGGTTGATGCCCAGGCGTTAGGCTATCAGTTGGGTCTGGAATATGTGGACCATATCAGGCTGGATGGTATGAAGCCTGCAGAAGTCAAGCGTGAGATAGAGGCGTTCAAGCAGGCATGTGCGTCAGATACGATGATGTATCATCGGTTTATCACCGGTTTTAGAGTGGCTCTCAATATTGACAAGGGTAAGGACTTGCCCGAAGATATTTATAATCAATTTAAATCGTACGAATGAAACGGTTGTCAGAATATGCCGCTGAAGTAGCTTCAGCGATTAAGGGCTTGGACTTGGAAGGTCGTGAGCCGTCACGTCTTTATTCTCCGATAGAGTATGCTATGAATGCCGGGGGCAAGCGCCTGCGGCCGTGTCTTACATTAATGACGGCTGAGGCGTTCGGCGCTTCAATATCCGAGGCAATGTCCGCGGCTTTGGGACTGGAGATGTTTCATAACTTCACATTATTGCATGACGATGTGATGGACAAGAGCGATATGCGCCGCGGCCGTCCGACAGTTCATGTCAAATGGGATGAGAATACAGCCATCCTGAGCGGAGACACGATGCTCACCCTTGCTGAGGGACTTATGATGCGTGTCGCGGATGATAAGTTGCGTCGCGTAATGGAGATATTCAACAGGATGTCTCTCGAAGTCTACGAGGGTCAGGCGTATGATATGGCATATGAGGAGCGTGAGTCTGTAAGTGTCGATGAGTATATAGAGATGGTACGGCTCAAGACCGGGGCTTTGTTGGGTGCGTGTGCCGAAATCGGTGCGGTCATCGGAGGTGCGTCCGATGCGTCGGCGGCCTGTATGCGCGAATATGGCGAGATGTTGGGGATAGCGTTCCAGATTGAGGATGACTGGCTCGACACTTATGGTACAGCTGAGATTTTCGGCAAGCCGATAGGCGGTGATATCAATAATGGGAAAAAGACTTACCTGCTGACTTACGGATTGGGTGTCGGAGGTGCTGATTCCGAAGCCCTCCGTACGGCTGTCAAATTGCCGGCCGGCGACCTGAGAGTCAGGACAGTCACCCGCATATATGATAAGATGGGTCTGTCGCAACAGTGCCGTGATGCGATAGCCCGCTATTCAAGCAAGGCTCTGGAGGCCGTGAAGCGTTCCGGACTTTCGGAGGCGGCTGTTGAACCCTTCAAGGCGATGCTTGACAAACTGACCGGCCGTAGGAGCTGATACGTAACAGAGATGATAGATACGCATACCCATATATATTTGCGTGATGATTACCCCGACGGTGATGAGCGGGGAGTGCAGGGTGCTGTCGACAGAGCCTTGAAGTCCGGTGTAAGCCATATGGTCTTGCCTTGCGTGGCTCTTGACACTGTGGAGGAGCTGCTGGCTCTGCATCACGACAACCCCGGAGTCACCTCTGTCGGCATGGGTCTTCATCCCACGGAGGTGGGCGCTGATTGGCGCAGCGAGTTGCGTGCCATTGCAGAGCGATACGAGGATGAGCGTCCGGTGGCGATAGGCGAGGTGGGTATAGACCTTTATCACGATGCCACATGGCGAGAGCGACAGATGGAGGCATTCGGCCAACAGGTTCAGCTTGCAGTCGAACGCCGTCTGCCGGTCATCATCCATTGCCGCGAGGGACTTGACGAGACGCTTGATGTCTTGCGTCAGTTCCGGCTCACCGGTCTGCCTCCGTTGCTGTTCCACAGCTTCACCTCAGCCCCCGCTGATGCGGAGAGGATACTGAGCGCTCATCCGGAAGCGATGTTCGGTATCAACGGTGTTGTCACATTCAAGAATGCTCAGAGTGTGCGTGATGCCGTTAGGGCAATCGGGTTGAGACACATAGTGCTTGAGACCGATGCACCGTGGTTGGCTCCGGTTCCTTATCGCGGGCGTCGTAATGAAAGTTCTTATTTAGGGGCTGTCCGTGACGTTGTCGCCACAGAATGCGGAGTAACTCCAAGCGAGGCCGAACGTCTGACGGATGAAAATGCATGTCAGTTGTTCGGGATTACCTGACGCTGAAGGTATATTAGTGAAATAATATAAATGACAATAGATAAACAGTGAAGACACTGACCGACATATTCACCTTTCCGCTGACTAATCCGGTGGCAATATTTCTGCTGGTGATGTCGGTCATACTGTTCGCTCCGTTATTATTCCGGCGTATAAAGGTGCCCAATATCGTCGGACTGATAATAGCCGGTGTCATAATCGGTCCATACGGATTCAACATACTGGCCCGTGATGCGAGTTTTGAGATATTCGGCCAGGTCGGCATTCTGTATCTGATGTTTTTAGCGGCCATAGAGATAGATATGTATCACTTGCGCCGCAACTATAAGCATGGTGTATTCTTCGGTCTGCTGACGTTTCTGTTACCAATGGCAATAGGTGTGCCGGTGACGCGTCTTCTGCTTAACACGAGCTGGGCGACGGCCGTTCTTGTTTCGTCGATGTATGCCTCGCATACGCTGGTGTCCTATCCGATAGTAAGCCGTTTCGGGCTCAGCAATAATCGTGCTGTCATCATATCAGTGTGCGGCACCATCGTGGCCGTATTGCTCGCATTGTTGGCACTTGCAGAGGTTATAGATGTGCATCTTACCGGTCATTTCGGTGCTGTCTCATTGCTGAAATTGCTGTTGCTGACCGTTATCTACGCGATAGGTATAGCTTTTTTGTTTCCGTTTCTGACACGCCGTTTCTTCCGTTCGGTCAATGACAGTGTTGCTCAGTTCGTCTTCATCATGGTGCTGATGCTGGCGAGTTCGCTGTTGGCTCGTCTTATAGGACTGGAGGCTATTTTAGGGGCATTCTACGGTGGTCTGGTGTTAAACCGGTTTATACCGGTTCGGTCGCAGCTTATGCGACATATCTCGTTTGTCGGCAATGCGTTGTTTATCCCATACTTTCTGATAGGAGTAGGTATGCTCATCAACGTACACCTCATCTTCGCCGGCTGGGGGGTGGCCCGTGTCGCCCTTGTCATGACTTTGACAGCACTGGTATCCAAGTGGCTTGCCACATGGATAACGCAGCATGTATCGGGTCTTGGTGTCAATGAGCGTCGTCTGATGTTCGGTCTCAGCAGCGGTAAGGCTGCCGCGACTATCGCTGCAACGATGATAGGTTTCCAGTATGGCCTGATGACAGAGGATATGATGAATGGTGCGGTAGTGATGATATTGATTTGCTGTATAGTGGCATCCCTGCAGACAGAGAGGGCCTCTATCAGGATACGCATGCGTCTGACCGCCCGCGAACTGGAGCGCGAGCCTGTGCAGCACACCGGCTTCGCCCGTCAGGTTGTTGCCGTGGCCAATCCGGTGACAGCCGAAAGCATCATGCGGATGGCTCTCTATATGCGTTCTCCGCTCAACACGGAGGCCGTCACCGCGCTGTATGTGCGAAATGCCGATGCCGGCAAATCGGTCGTCATGGGTCGCGAGGCTCTGGGTATATCGCGTGGTGTGGCCGAGGCTATGGAGATTCCCTGCCGGGACATAGAGCGTTTTGACCTGAATATCGGTGCGGGCATTACCAACCTGATGCGTGAGTGGAACAGCACGGAGGTCATCATAGGATTGCACCGGCGCAGCAAGATAGCAGACAATTTTTACGGCTCGATGATTGAGCAGCTGATGGGTTCGACCGACCGTATGATTATCATGTCGCGCTGTTTCATGCCGATAGATACCATCCGCAAACTCGTGGTGATAGTGCCGAGGAATGCAGAGTATGAGACGGGATTCGGTATGTGGGTGGCCCGTATAGGCAATCTCGCGGCCGCATTTGGCGTAAAAACTATCTTCATATGCTATCCCAAAACCGCCGAATATCTCGAGGGAATGATTTCAGAGGGTGGGTATGCGTTCACCCGTCGGTATCGTATCATGGAGTCGTGGGATGACTTCATCATACTCTCGTCACAGATTGATGTGGAAGACCTTATGATAGTGGTCGGGGCGCGTAAAGGGTCTATATCGTGTACTTCAGATTTGGAGAATATGCCCGGATTTTTGGGTAAGCATTTCTCAGGTTATAATATAGCAATGATAATCCCGGCACAGTTCGGCGAAGGAAACGAAAAAGCGTGATTATATGACATACAAGACATCAAGAGGGATTAAGTTCCGGTACATGATATGTATAATAGCGGCGATTGTGCCGTTATCCATTGTTAGTTCCTGCGGCAAGAAAGGGGGACATGAAACGACCGATACGGCGACGGTCAGCGATACAGTTACGGATAATGCCGAAGATGAGAAAATATTGTTGCTTTCATCCGACGGTATCGGTCCGGTAAGTTGTCCAATAGCCATCGGTGACCTGCAGTCATATATAGATGGGGTATATGACGAGGTAATGGTCGAAGAGGGGAGTGACAGCGACATATACAGATTTATTTACGCCGGCCGGGAACGTTTCCGCGGCTATAATTTCGGAGAGGAGAGCCTGCAGATGCTGTGTGCATCAGATGAAAGTGTCAAGGTCCAGACCGACGAGGGATATATAAGTATCGGCACACCCTTCAGCGAGGTGTTGAAATTGGAGGGTGTGCAGCCCGAATTCGAGAGTCTCGACGGTATCGGTATATGGGGATGGAAATGGCGGGGACTCTATTTTCTGCCGAGTCAGAGGATATTGCCCGAGGGATTGGCCACGGGATTATACAATGGTGATAAGGTGCCTCAGGCGTCAGACTTCAATGATGAGGTGGTGATAGAATACATAGGTACCGGACTGCCGTTTTGATATTTCCGATGCCGGTAGCAATGAAATTACCTCAGATAATAGATTAAGCATTTATGTTGAAAGATATTATAGACTCGTTCCACTCGATGGATGTCAATATAGTGAACGCGATGTTCAGAATGTTGCTGAGCATGTGTCTTGGCGTGATAATAGGAGCGGAACGAAAGCGTAAGGGACAGATAGCGGGGATACGCACATTCTCTCTCATCACAATGGGAGCCTGTCTGGCCATGCTTCTGTCGATATATGTGCCGCAGGAATATATGGGTCTGAAGAATGGCGACCCCGGGCGTATTGCGGCTCAGGTCATCACCGGTATAGGTTTCCTGGGTGGTGGTGCAATCATACGTGCCAAAGGGTCGGTAAAAGGTCTGACAACAGCGGCCGGTGTTTGGATATCGGCTATAATAGGTATGGCCGTGGGTGTTGGAATGTATCTTGTGTCGGTATGCACCACGGGACTTATACTGGTAGTGCTTATACTATTTGACTGGTATGAGCATTGGCAGCGTGTAGGTCAGGAGAGCAAGGCCATAAATATCAGCATCAACGGTATTGTGACAGACCTGAGTCCGTACCTGCGTGTGCTTTCTGAGAACGGGATGCACCTGTCGACATATTTTCTGGAATATGACTATGTGAACAGTCGCACGCGTCTGAACCTGCTGATACTGGCTCATTCGCGTACCAACTACATGAGCGTCATGTCATCGCTGCGTCAGGTCAATGACACTCTTGAAATCGCGTTATCGTCACAGGTCGAAAGTTGAATCTTTTATAAAAAAATACGATGGATACCAACGGACTAATTGCAGATTTGGCATGGATACTTCTGTTAGGAGCGATAGTAACACTTCTATTCAAGAAGCTGAAACAACCTGTAGTGCTCGGCTACATCTTAGCCGGTTTTCTGGCCTCACCCAAGTTTGTGTATCTTCCCTCAATCTCGAATCTTGAGAATATAGAATTTTGGGCGGAAATAGGTATAGTGGTGCTGATGTTTACGCTTGGACTGGAGTTCAGCTTCAAGAAGTTGCTCAATTCAGGTGCGTCGGCCATAGTGACGGCACTCATCATCATCACCGGCATGACGATGGCCGGCTTCGGCGTGGGATGTCTGTTGCATCTGAACACTATCAACAGTATGTTCCTGGGCGGTATGATATCCATGTCGTCCACGACAATCATTCTGAAGTCGCTCAACGACCTGGGGCTGCGTCAGCACAAGTTTGCCAATCTGGTCCTTTCCGTACTGATTATCGAGGATTTGTTCGGAGTGCTGATGCTTGTGATATTGTCGTCGATGGCGATGGGGAGTGTGCAAGGCATGGAGCTGCTGTTTTCTTTGGGCAAGCTGATGTTCTTCCTTGTAATCTGGTTTCTGGTCGGGGTGTACATTCTCCCCTCGCTGTTGGTCAATCTGCGCCGCTATCTCAATGACGAGACGCTGCTTGTAGTCTCTATGGCACTATGTTTCACCATGACTACCTTCAGCGTGATGAGTGGTTTTTCAGCCGAACTCGGAGCCTTCGTCATGGGGTCTATTTTGGCCGGTACTATGGCCGCCGAGCGTATAGAGCATGTGGTCCAGCCTATCAAGGACCTTTTCGGTTCGGTGTTCTTCATCTCCGTCGGTATGATGGTCGACCCCGGTGTGCTTGCTACATACTGGGGAGAAATCCTGCTTCTGGCCGCGGTCGTCATCATGGGTATGATATTCTTCGGAACGACCGGAATGCTCGTCACCGGACAATCACTCAAGGTGGCTATGGAGTCCGGGTTCACCCTGACGCAGATAGGTGAATTCTCGTTTATCATCGCCTCGTTGGGTATGACATTGGGTGTACTCGAGTCCAACCTCTATCCCATCATCGTAGCCGTATCGGTCATAACGATATTCACAACACCATACTTTATCAAGATGGCAGTGCCGGCCTATTCCATAGTGGAAAGACATCTCCCGGCCAACCTGCAATTCCTCATAGACCGATACAGCAAACAGAGTACAGATGTCAGCGATACCCGTCGGTTGTGGAAAGATATCCTGAGCCGCTACCTGTGGCGTGTGCTTCTTTATTCAGTGGTGTTGTTGGCTATAACTTTAGTCTCCAAGTCATATCTCTTCCCGTTGCTGATAGACCTATTTCCATCCTGGGGTAAGATTATAGCATATTCGGTGACTCTGGTTGTGATGTTGCCGTTTCTTGTGGCTCTCTCATTCTCATCAACCAAGCCTGACGAGCGTATGCGTCTTCACTCCACAGCCTCATTCTATGATGTGCCGTTGGTGGTGATGCGGATAATTCGCTACCTGATAGCATTGCTCTTTATCGTATATTTCACCACAATGGCATTCAATCCGTTGCGGGGCTGGATAGTGGGAATAGCTGTCTTTATATTTGTCATAGCATTTGCCGGTACGCGGGTCGTGTCGCGACATACACGTATCGAGAAGAAATTTATGGACAACCTGAATATCCGTGAGAACGCACGTTCAGGTCGTAACAATAATCTTGTGGACGACCTCCACCAGGCCTATATACGTGTCGGAATGGGTGTGCCGTTTGTAGGTGACCGTCTGCGCAACTCGCATCTCCGTTCCCATTACGGAGTAAGTATATCGAGCATACAGCGCGGTCAGCTGCTGCTTCCGCTGCCCGACGGAGAGATGCGTATTTTCCCGGGAGATATACTCGGAGTAATCGGTACAGACGAACAGATTAAGGCCCTTAATGATGACGTGGATGCCGGCATGAAGGAACTGGAGAACGGTATGTCGGCACCGGTTAAAGTCGAATTGAGCAGTATCAAACTCTCCGAAACCTCTCCGATAATCGGTGTTCCTCTGTCCAATCTCAATATCCGTGACGATTACTACACGATGCTGGTCAAGGTGCTGAAGCTGGATGGCAGTTATGTGTCGCCCGACCCATCGACAGTGCTCGAAGCCGGCGACACGGTCTGGGTGGTCGGTGACCCGAAGGAATTTGTCAATATGAAGTAGTGTCTCCCGAGCGTTGCACCACGTACAGGTCATAATAGGAGAGGAGTAGAGTGGTGAGAGGCAGGGCTATGATTAGGCCCATGAAGCCCAAGAGACATCCCCATATCGAGAGTGAAAGGAGTATGATGGCGGGGTTGAGTCCCATGGCCTTACCCATGATTTTGGGCGTCAGAATAAGGTCCTGTATTAACTGAACGACGACGTAAACCGCCATCGCTTCCCAGAATATGACCCAGAACTCGACTCCGTTTGAGACAAACGCCACCAGACACAGCAGCGCAGTGAATGGTAACGAGATAAGCTGCAGATACGGCACCATGTTGAGCATACCGATAAAGAGACCCATGACCACAGCCATCGGCAGGCCGATAATCAGGAAACCGATGGAGAATAGGATGCCGACACTGAATGCTATGAGGAATTGACCGCGGAAATAGCGGTTCATTGCATTCTTGATGTCGTCGGCAATACGGTACACGCGATTACGGTGCTGATGGGGTACGAGTTGTCTGAACGACAGCATCAGCCTCTCATAGTCAAGCATGATAAAGACGAGATACAGCAGGACTATCAGCCAACTGAGCGCTGAGAAGAGCAGCTCGAACGAAGTGGAAATCACATTCCATGACTTGTAAAGCGTCTGTTTGGCAAGGTTAATCCACTCCTCGCGCGAAATCCATCGTGAAATCTCATCGAGATTGATATTATCACGCAGGAAATCGAGCACCTGCTGCGATATGTACGGAATATGTATCTGCGTGTTTGCATACTTTGTGACAGCGGCCGCCATAGCCGTCGTCTCGTTGATGAGGTAGGGAAAGAAAATGACGCAAAATGCCGAGAAGAGTATCAGGGTCTCCAGCAGGGTCAGCACAACGGGGACGAACCTGTGGTGTATGTGAGTCCAGCGTTGATTCCAGCGCACTATCGGCTCCAGCATATATGCAAGCAAGCAGGCTATCATAAACGGCAACAGCACTCCTTTCAATATGTTGAGCAGCCATATTGTCGCAAGTACGGCAAGGATGCTGAACACTATTCTGACGACACGGTCGAAGGTATAGGGACGACGTTGATTCATATGGAAAACGTTTTGTGATTATGCCCCGGCAAAGAATAAATGTTATCGTCGGGCCTGTATATGTCGTAAAATTAATAAAAGATTGTTAAATTTGCGGACAATACACGTAAAATCATACACAAAGATTACATATATTATAGATGAGAATAAAGAGTATACTTCTCACATTGCTGCTGTCATGCCTGATGACATCAGGCCTGTCGGCCGGAGTGCGCGAGCAGGAGGCAGTAGACCGTTTTATATCCGCGCGCGGTTTGCCGGAGAATATGGCTGTGATGGTGACCGACCTTGCCACAGGTGAGACCGTGTGTGCCGCTAACGAGAAGAGACCGCTTGTGCCGGCATCGATTATGAAGACGGTGACAATCGCATCCTTGTCTCGCGAGTCAGATGTGACCAAGGGTTTGGAGACTAAAGTATATATTGACGGTGATGTGCGTGACGGCATATTGCGTG
>CAMWRB010000028.1 GCA_947176545.1 uncultured Porphyromonadaceae bacterium | reverse complement strand
ACACCAATAAAAACCACAACCCCCTGCTCCTCTCCCTCTCTTGGGTTTTGGCTGACGGGTGCGCACGAAGGGACTCGAACCCCCACGTCGTAAGACACCAGATCCTAAGTCTGGCGCGGCTACCAATTACGCCACGTGCGCGTTGCGGATACAAAGTTACAATTATTTTCTTACAACCGCAATACCTGTAAAATATTTGTTGATTTTTTTCGCGTATTAATCGCGGTCATTGATTATCTCTATTTGTTGTCTGACCGACTCATCGTGTATTGCTAAAAGAATAGTCTTCAGAAAGTCGGCATCCATACCCATCTCCTTGCCCAAGGCGACACGCGAGCGCAAGACGTCGTTGTAACGCGTCGCCTGCACCACAGGCATACGGTGTTCTTTTTTATATTTGCCGATTTCGCGTGACACCTGCATACGCTTTGAGAGAATTTCCATCAGGTCATTGTCTATTCGGTCTATCTGCTGGCGGAGAAGTGTCAGATTTTCAGTCGTCTGTTTATCGCGTCTTACCACCAGTGTGTTAAGTATGAAATTAAGTACCTCCGGAGTAAGTTGTTGGGACGCGTCACTCCATGCCTCATCCGGCGAGCAATGACTCTCGATAATCAACCCGTTAAATCCCATGTCGAGTGCCTGTTGCGACAGGGGTGCGACCAGTTCGCGCTTGCCACCTATATGAGAGGGGTCATGTATGATAGGTATGTTGGGGTGACGCAGTCTCAATTCAATCGGTATATGCCATTGCGGCATGTTACGATAGAGATGCTTGCCGTATACCGAGAAACCGCGATGTATTGCACCGAGCCGACGTATACCGGCATTATATATGCGTTGCAGAGCTCCAATCCATAAATCGATATCGGGATTGACCGGATTCTTGACCAATACCGGTATGTCGACACCGAGAGCTTCAAGAGTATCTGCAATCTCCTGCATGGCAAACGGATTTGCCGATGTGCGGGCTCCAATCCAAATCAGGTCAATACCGGCATTGACGGCGGCAATGACATGATTGCGGTTGGCGACTTCGGTAGACACCATCATTCCGGTCTCCTCTTTGACTCTTTGCAGCCAGGGGAGTCCGGCTTCACCCACACCCTCGAAACCTCCGGGACGGGTACGCGGTTTCCATATGCCGGCACGGAATATCTTGATGCCGTTTGCAGCCAGCTGACGTGCAGTTGTCAGGGTCTGGTCCTCAGTCTCGGCTGAGCAGGGACCGGTGATGACAAATAATTCCTTTTCTTCGGGATAATTATCGAACAGTGGTTTTATATCTTCAAACATATTATCTATATTCTTGTGAGATAGGCTCTCGATGTTTATATTTATGAATCTGACTGACCCGGATTGCTCATACCCTGTCTTTCCTTCCAAACCTTTATACGGGTCAAGGCTTCATGAAGTGCCGACTCTTTGGCACATAAGGATATGCGTATATATTGGTCACCGTTACTTCCGAAAATGAATCCCGGTGTGACAAATACGCGGGCTTCATATAACAGTCTGTCGGCAAGTTTCTCGCCACAGCCTGCGTCCGACGGTACTTTGCCCCATAGGAAAAGTCCTTGCTGACGTGGGTCAAAACTGCAGTCCAGCACTTTCATGATTTCCTCTGCTATCTCACGACGGCCGGAGTATGTCCGATTGACCCGGGCATACCATTCGTCAGGGAGTGAAAGAGCCTTGGCCGCAGCCCGCATCACGGGAAGAAACTGACCGGAATCCACATTTGATTTCACTTTGACAATCCATTCCACAAACTCGGCATTTGAGGCAAGCATCGCCACACGCCATCCTGCCATGTTATGACTCTTGCTCAGCGAATTGAGTTCAATCGCTATGTCTGAGGCACCCGGTATGGAGAGAATTGAAACCGGCCTTTCACTCAGTATGAACGAGTATGGATTGTCGTGAGCCAATACTATGTTATGTTTTCGAGCAAAGTGTACGAGCTGACGGTATAGTTCCTCAGAGGCAGGTGTGCCGGTTGGCATGTGCGGGTAATTGACCCACATCAGTTTTATCTTCTCCAGAGGCAGTCTCTCAAGTTCCTCGAAGTCGGGCCACCAATCATTTTCCGGTGTAAGATTATAATTGTATATTTCCGCTCCGACAATACGTGAAGCGGAGGTGTATGTCGGATAACCCGGATTGGGAACAAGCACTCCATCTCCGGGGTTTAAGAAAGCCAGCGAGATATAGAGCACCCCCTCTTTAGACCCTATCAGGGGTTGTATCTCGGTGTCAGCATCCAGCTTGACTCCATAAAAGCGTCTGTACCAGTCGGCAAAAGCGTGACGCAGTTCGGGTATTCCCTTGAAGCTCTGATAGGAATGTGCATCGGCTCGTTCAGCAGTTTCAATAAGTGTCTCAATCACTTCAGGAGCCGGGGGTAAGTCGGGTCCCCCTATCCCCAGTGATATGATATCGCGTCCGTCGGCATTGAGTTGGGCGACTTCGCGTAACTTGCGCGAGAAGTAATATTCCTTTATTTCCGACACTCGTTCTGCCGGGATTATCTGTTTCATTATAATGAAGAATTAATGAGTATCTGAGTGTGCCTTAGACCGGATTCTCACACTCTCTGTAAGCTCCGAGCAGTCGGAAATCGCTCATCAACGGTCTGACGGCAGTGACCGACTGCATGAAGCGCGCGTAGCTCTTGAATGTCAAGTCGAGATAAAATCTATATTCCCATTCCCGTCCCAAAATAGGAGTGGATTGTATTTTGGAGAGATTCATGTCATAGAACGAGAGAATAGTCAGAATTTTCGATAGCGCTCCCTGCGTATGAGGGAGTGTGAAGACGACTGAAGCCTTGTTGATATGGCTGTCGTCAGGTATCAGTTCGGGAGCTATAAGGGGGTCTGCAAGGATGAGAAAACGGGTAAAGTTGCGTTTATTTGTCTCTATACCCTTTTGCAGAATATTGAGGCCGTATAATTGGGCCGCATATTCACCGCAGACAGCTCCGCGACCGGCAATGCGTCCTTCGGCTATATCACGTGCGGCTCCGGCTGTGTCGAAGTGTTCTATCTTTTTCAAATGAGGATTGGCACGAAAGAAATTGTCGCATTGCATCAGAGCCATAGGGTGTGAGAAGACTGAATCCAACTCGTCTATACTCTGTCCGGGTAGGGCCGCGAGTACATGCGAGATTCGCATCTTGAATTCTCCAACTACTGATAACGGACTCTTGCGCAGAAGCTCGTGATTTTGCAATAAAGCTCCTGCAATGGTATTTTCGATAGCGAGCACTCCGATAAGAGAGGCATCCTGTTCAAGCACCTCAAACATTTTCGGGAACGTGTCGCAAGGTATCGTCTGAACATTATCTTCGGGAAATCTGTCTGCGAAATAGTTGCGCGCAGCCGCATCGTGATAACAACCGGCTACACCCTGTATGGTGACTCGTCTTTGCATATATTAAGATTCAACTGTGTTGAGAGGGGTATAACTGCGAAGTTAATAATAATTATTAAGTTATGCAACCGTTCCAGCGCATATCCATGCGATTAAAGCAGAATATCGATATTTTCAGGATTATCCCCGAACGCAAACCACCGGACGTCATCACGACGCCCGGTGGTGAGACCGAAATGTTTTATCAACACTCGGTGCATGATAGAAATTACTAATGTATATAACCCAAAATTTAGACAATTAATCTAAAGGAGGTGTCTCCCGACAGCTCATTTCCTGTATTAATCATTCTCTTGTTGCAAAGGATTAACGCATAATATTATGTAAATATTAGACTATTTTTCACAAAAAAAGTTAAGAGCGCAGCGTCGCCGCGGACGGGTAATGTATTTCGTTTTATCGGTTTGGGGTTCTGTGGGCGCAATGTATTGCGCCCCTACAGGGCCGGATGATGTAAATTGTTGAGGCTGAACCATAAATTATTGTTTATGGTTCAGCCTCCGTTATAGTTGATAATAAATTATTATCGAATGCCTGTATTACATTACGACTACCTTGGCGACATCCTTGCCGGATTTAACGATGTAGATGCCGGGTTGGAGCTCGTATTCACCCTTGACATCAGATGATGTAGCTACCATTCCACCGTTGAGTGTATAGATGGTGTATCCGAGAGGAGCATTCTCGATGGTCAGACCTCCCTTGAAGCCACGTACGTAGAGCTGTGAGTCCGCGTCACCGCTTATAGTGTCCACGCTGTCGCAAGCCTTTGACATGATGACTACGAAAGAGTTGGCCGGAACTGTGATTGTACCCTCGGCAACACTGTATGAAGGATTAGTACCCGTAGACTTGACAACGATATCATAGTTATCATCGCTTGTAGAGAGGAAAGCATATTTGTAAGTAAGTTCCTTCTCAAGCTGCGGATTAATGACACACACCAGTTCCTTGTCACCCTTGACAGCCTTGAGGTATCTTGCAGAAGACCATGAGCTGCATGCAGATGTGAATGTATCTTGAGTGAAGAGGTCGGGATTGGCCAGACGTATACGAATCAAATCCTGATAGTTGTGCATCAGGCCGGCATTGTCCGGGTCGTCGAGGAGATTCCAGTTCACAATCTTGGGGTCTGTATTGTTGCCACCGTCTTTACTCTTGGTCGACTGTGCATTACCCATTTCCGAGAATTGCCAAATCATGTGAGCACCGGGAGTGAGAATCATCTGTGCGGCTGCCGAACCGATACGGCGCATAGCAACGGCGTGGTCGTTCTTGACGGCAGACTGGCCGTAAGTCACCTGCTCGTAAGCAAGACGCTGCTCATCGTGAGATTCGAGATATGATACGGTCGAGCCGTATGTGCGGCTGTCCTTGATAGCGTAGAAACGGTTCAGATTGGAATTGGATGAGTAGCCTTTGGCATACTGGCAACCCTGATAATTGACGTTCGCCCAGTTGAGCATACCTGTCTGAGCCATCTCATTCTCCTCCTGTGCGCCGGCAAGGTTCTCGTTGATGAAGAACGCATTGGGAGTTACCTCCTCCATCGCTTTCTGTATGCGGCGCATATTCTCAATGCGTGATTTATTGTAGGCATTGGTATCGCTCACACCGTTGTTGAGGTATGAGTCGTTGTCACCGAGACCCTTTACGAGGTCGAAACGGTAACCGTCCACGTGATACTCCTCAATCCAGTATTTCACGCAATCCTGCCACTGCTGACGCACGAGGGGATGTCCCTGGTTCCAGTCGTTGAGCACACTGAAATCGTGGGGCGCATCGAGGTTGTAGAAGGGGTTCTGACCGGGCATATACATCTGATACCAGGGGTGCAGACCGTCCGACTGATTGAATACCATATCGAGTACTACGGCAATACCGTTCTCATGGCAGGTGTTGATGAAGTTCTTATAGTCGTCCGGAGTACCGTAGGCCTTGTCGGGAGCGAAATAGAAGTTGGGATTGTAACCCCATGATACATTGCCGTTGAACTCATTGATGGGAAGGAGCTCAATCACGTTCACTCCCAGTTCCTTCAGATAGGGGATTTTCTCAAGAGCCTTGTTGATTGTACCGTTACCCTGAGCCTTACCCTCAGTGCCGGTAAAGACACGAATCAGCAACTCGTAGATGACCAGGTTGTCCTTGTCGGGACGGACAAAGTTGTCATCTGTCCACTTATAATCGTTGATATTCTCCTGATAGATACCCAGCATGACTCTTTTGTTACCTTCAAGAGGATAGGGGGGGAGATTGGGGAATACCTTGGAGGAGATATATTTATCATTATAGGGGTCGAGAACCAGTTTGGCGTATGGGTCACCGACGCGGATAGAACCGTCCACAAGGAAGTAATAAGGGTACATTGTGGTAGTGTCAAGGCCATCGACGGTATACCAGAAATAACGCTGTCCCTGATATTCCTGCATATTCATGGTGTATTGGTCAGACTCCTCATAGTTGTTCCACGAGCCGACGAGGATGGCGGTGTTCTTACCGGGTGCGGCGAGACAGAAAGTCACGGTGCCGTCATCATTTCTTACAGTTCCCTGTTTGGGAATGCCACCGGGATAATCAGCCACGGGAGAGGGCTGTACATAAACCAGCTTCATGTTCCTTTCCTTAAGGGTGCCGTTTGCTTTGGCCTGACCGTAGATGGTGTATTCTCCCGGTTCTGTGAAGATATACTCATATACCAGCTCTGTGGCATCCTGCTTGGAAGCGACAGTATTGCGGTTTATCACAATATTAAGCTCGGCAGGTTGAGTCGAAGCGAGAGTGAACGTAACTTTTGAGTTGTCCGGAGTCAGGATGTTGCCCTGTATGTCAGTCTCAAAAACTATCTGCAGACCGCTGTCCATGACATCTACAAAAATATCACCGCCGGTCTCTGTCTTACCCTGCTTGGGAGAATCCTTATCAGCTGTACGGAATACGAAAGCCAGTTTCTGGATTTTTTCAGTCGGGTCCGTGATGCCGTAATATGTACGGATATCTCCGATATTGAGTTTGTAGAGGTTGGGCTCTACATATACCATCTCATACTTGGGTTTGTTTTCTCCCCATGTGGGTGCATACTTCCAGTCGGAACTGCCCTGTGATTTCGATGTCAATACACCGGTGTGGGCATAAAGGATAGTGGAGGCCGGCAAGTTGGCGAGAGCCTTGTTGCCCTGGTCCGCATGGTAGTAAATCACCACATTCTCGCTGTCCTCTTGCAACAGAGCGGGAGATGTTGTCACCTGAGCGAACCCCGTGATGGAGGCTGCGAGTGCTACAGCTGACATTAAGCATTGTTTAAGCATATAAAAATAATTAGTTAATGTATAGTGTTCAGTTAAAGTATATAGTGTCGAGTAATTTTCACAACTCGGTCTCCTCATAAATGTCGACCGTGTAGTTGACGAAGTCGTTGAGACGTTTCATCTGAACCATAATCGGTTTGAGGCGCTCGATAATATCGGGCGCGCAGAAGAAATCGTCCGAAACCGGCATTACCGCTCCGAAATCACGTGGTTTAATATAATCTATATATGGCCACGCCTTGTCAAAGCCCTTGGGGGCACTTTTGAGAGGATTGCCCCCGACCGTCGGGAAGTATGTCTGAAACTCCGGAGACTCAATGATAGAAAGCCATTCATCAATATTGTCATAGATATCCTGACGGAGCATATTGGTAAGCTTGGTGGGATAGGGCATATTGCCCGCACATATTAACGATGCCCCCGGTTCGATATGGAAGTAGTAGCCGAAACGCAGTGACTTCTTACCCTTGGGTGGATTGATAAATATTCCGATATGAGTCTTGTATGGAGTCTTGTCGGACGAAAAGCGTGTGTCCCGATAGATTCTATAGGTCACATCCTTGACATCAAGCAACGCGGCATCGGGGTCAATCTCACTCATTGCAGCCAATAATTCCACGGCAAACCTGTCTGTGGTCTGCTTGGCCCTTAAATACTCATCTTTGTGAGCGTTAAACCATTCACGGTCATTATGCCGGGTGAGAGAACGAAGAAATTGATAGACCTGTTTCATGGTTATTTGACGGCTTTATAGGTCGTATATCTGCCGTCACGAGCCACGACAAGGAGTATGTATGTGCCCGGCGTACGTCCTGCCAGCGAAATAATCCCCGCGGGATTATAATAACCTTCGAGCAGAGAGCCTGAGAGGTCGTATAGCGCGGCTTCGCGCAACGGAGTGGCAGACTTGAAGATTATATCATCACCGATATGCTCGAATGTAATGCCGTCCAGTTCGGAGTCATTTATTTGATTGACTGCGGATAGATTGAGTTCGCCTTCAGTCACACCCTGAACATACAGTGAGGGACGGAAGTCTCCTTTATTGTGAAAAAACTGTGCATCGGGAACCGTGATTTTGACGGAATGTTCACCGGCTTTGAGCTCACCGAGATTTATCTGCCTGACAGGTACGGCCTGACCCGGACACCAGTTGTTCCACTCCTCCCAGTCTGTCTGGGGTGTCTTGCCGTATATCATGTTGCCCTGCGAATTGTATTGTCTGTAAGGTTCGCAGCTCACTCCACCGGGTGTATAACTCAGTTTAAGTTCACCGTCGATAAACACATTGTGCAGGCGGCGGACATATTCCTCACCTTTGGTATCGGCTCCGTGATTGGTGAGGATAAGATTTAATCGCGCATCCGTCAGGTCGGTGTCTGTAGTGAAAGTGAATGTACGTTCCGTCTTGCCGAATTTATCAGTAGCGCCTTCGGTATATCTGTTGAAGTTTATGTCCCCTTTAATTTCAGACTTGGTTGTGTACAGGGGAAACAATCTGTTGTGAACGGCTGCGCCGGCCACTGTTCCGTCAGTATCTTCATCGGCTGTGAGCCAGACGGTGGCTGCATACACATCATCGTGGTCAGCACATCCCTCTACCTGCTCCCGGGCGGCGTACGGCACTCCGAAAAGGTATGTCTCTATCCATAGATTGTAGCGTTCGTTGATGTCCGGGTCATGCAGTATGTAAGCTACATCCGATATATTCCATTCGTAGGGGACGCTGTCCGGTTCCTTATTCATATTCATGAAGGGGGTGATAAATCGGGCCAGCTCGATACGTTGCACATCATCCTCGGTGTAACGGGTCTCCTCTTTGGGGACGAAAGCCAGTCTGACACATCCCATACGGTCATAATTGTCGCAGCGGGGTGAGAGAGTCACGTGCAGTGTCAGGTCGGTGCCGACATTTTTTAAGGCATCGGCATCCAGGGGGACAGAGTATAATGAATTTGCAAGACGGTATATACCGTCATTCAATTCAGCGTCTACTATGACATCGGTCTTATATCCGTCATAAAAGACGGCATCTTTCATAACCGGTATTTCAACAGCCGCAGAACAACTGAGGGCAGTCGTTGCGATAATTATCGCGAGTGATTTATATTTCATTCGTACAGGGTATTAATTATGAATATTCAGGCAGCAGAATTATTACCGCCGTAAATGTTACCGTCAGGGTTGCAGATACTACCGAAAATCTTCACGTATTGTTATACAAAGTTACGAGTCGGTGAGGTGTAAATAACGATTACATTTTTGTAATCACAAAGATAATAAATATTGAGGAATTTTTTATAATTTTGCGTAATATTAGAGTCTTTCTCACAAGAATTATGAAATATATACGCATTTTTTTATTGATTATTGCATTCTCGGTTTCCTTGCTTACAATATATGCAACTTCAGTCAATCTGCTAATCCATAACCGTAACGGAGAATATCAGGAACTGGAGATTGGTCATGGTGTCAGCATGGCGTTCAATGACTCGACGCTGAGTGTCAGCGTGGATTCTATCCCTCTTACATATGACATCAGTGATGTAGCCAAACTCACTTACTCCGTGACGACAGAGGTTAAAGGTATTGCATGCCAGCCGCGCGCGGTCTTCAACGCCTCCGGTGTGGAGTTCTCACTTCCCGGCGAACATTCGGTCACGGTCGCGGACCTTGCGGGGCGAATAGTGCTTAATGAGAGATTTAAGGATACCTGTCATATCAGTCATTACCTTTTGCCCCGCGGGATAGTCCTGATTAAAGTTGATGATAATGAAACACTTAAACTGATGGTAAGATGAGGTCTGCTATATTTTCGGTCATACTTCTTTGTATTTCAATCTTTTCAGCGGCGGGTCTCATGCAGGCACGCACGGTCAATGTCTATCGCAATGACAAAACCTTCAATCAATTCCGATTGGCAGATTCCATCTCCCTGACTCACAGTCTTGACAGCATACCGACAATTCTGACGTCCGACAGTGTCTCGATACCCCTCGCATCAATCGACTCTATAGTCTTGCGTACTGTCGATGTGCCCGTGCTCAGATTTTCCTTTCCCGAGCGTCCCGAGCTGACTTGGGTGCCGGATAAGGATAATTATATCTCCGCGATACTGAGTGTGGAGGGCAATGGCATGGTTGAGTCTCTCGATTCATTACCGCTGACTGTCAAGGGCCGCGGCAATTCCACTTGGTGGTTTCCCAAGAAGCCTATGCGTCTTAAGTTCAAGTCGAAGACATCTTTATGCGAAATGACCAAGGCTAAGAGCTATGTTCTCTTGGCTGATTGTATGGATGCCTCGTTGATGCACAATGCCATAGCATTTTGGGTCGCAAAACGAATCGGCTTGGAGTTCAGCAACGACTTTATCCCCTGTCATGTTTACGTCAATGATACATATGCCGGAGCATATCTTCTTACCCATAAGATTGGCATCAACAAGGCTTCGGTGAATATTGATGAAAGCAAAGGTGCTTTGTTTGAACTTAGCACTGAGTTTGACGAGGATTTTCAGTTTCGTTCGGCCGTCTTTGACCTCCCCCTGATGATAAAGGACCCCGACCTGTCCGACCTCGTCGCAGAAATGACAGAATCAGATTTTGAGACCTACAAACCCGCCGACCC
>CAMWRB010000027.1 GCA_947176545.1 uncultured Porphyromonadaceae bacterium | reverse complement strand
GTCCGGGTAACAGGAGCTGAGAGGGGAAGTCCGGATGATTAGGTGCGTCAGGCCAACCCTGAGCCTCGATGGCTATGCCGTCATAATCATTGTATGAACGACCCTGATGGTTGAGCGGTGAGCCGCTGAGCCAGTTGCCGCTGTAGATTTGCACACCCGGCTGGTCGGTGTCAATAATCAGCTTACGTCCGGTCTTTTCGGAGTAAAGCTCAACAGCGCCGGTGACGAGCCGTCCGTCTTCCCGGCCGTCGATGGCCCAGCAGTTGTCATATCCTTTGCCATATTTTAGAGCCGGAAAGTCACAGTTGATGTCGCGTCCGACAGGTTTTGGCTCGCGGAAGTCCATCGGTGTTCCCTCGACGTCATCGAGTTGGCCGGTGGGGATGAGTGTCTCGTCGGTGGGAAGCCACTTATGTGCCTTGATGGTCAGCAGATGGTGTAAGGCGGAGCCGGCGTCGGCACCATCGAGGTTCCAGTAAGCGTGGTTTGTAAGGTTTATGACTGTCGGAGCGTCAGTCTCGGCATCGAGCGACAGGGAAAGCTCATTCTGCTCGCTCCACCGGTATTCAGCAGACACCGTGATGTCGGCCGGGTAGCCGGCATCTCCATCCTTGGAGCTGATGGAAAATCTTACTCCGTTGGGGAGGAGCTGATAATCCCAGATACGGTTCTGAAATCCGTCAGGCCCGCCGTGAAGGTGGTTGGGGCCGTTATTGACGGGGAGGTGATATTGCTTTCCGTCGATGGTGAGCTCACCACGGGCGATACGGTTGGCGTATCTGCCGGGGATTTTGCCGAGACAAGGTCCGTCGGCCAGATAATCGGCCGGATTGTCGTATGAGAGGGCTACGTTGTCGATATTGCCGTCGCGGTCGGGGACCTTGACGGTGACTATGCCGGCTCCGAGAGTGGAGAGAGTCACCGAGGCACCCGCATCGTTGGTGATACGGATTAATGTGATAATGCCGGCCGGGCTATGATATTGTCTTGTTGATACTAACATAATGTTCAGCTTATGCGACGTGCACCGTCGGAGATTATGACATCGTATATCTGCGGCTTATGACCGTACTTGGCTTCGAAGCGGTCGGTAGCCTCCTTGATAAAATGGTCGTAGAGGTCGTCCTTGACCAGATTGATGGTGCATCCGCCGAATCCACCACCCATGATGCGTGAGCCGGTGACTCCGCATTCACGGGCCACGTCGTTGAGATAGTCGAGTTCCTCACAGCTTACTTCATAGTCTTTTGACAGGCCCTGATGAGTCTCATACATCTTTTCTCCCACGGTGTCGTAGTCGTCGCGGAGCAATGCGTCGCAGACAGCAAGCACGCGTTCCTTCTCCTCGATAACAAACTTGGCGCGGTTGAAGTCTTCGTCGCTAATCTTGTCCTTGACGTTGAGCAGCATATCCATGTCGGCATCACGCAGTGTCTCCACACCGAGAGCGCGGGCCACACGTTCACACGATTCGCGACGCTTGTTGTAGGGGGAGTCGGCGAGTTCATGCTTTACGCGGCTGTCGACGAGCACGAGTTTGTATCCCTTGGGATGGAACGGAAAATACTCATATTCGCGTGAACGGCAGTCGAGGCGCATCAGGTTGTCCTTCTTGCCGAATACGGAGGCGAACTGGTCCATGATACCGCAATTTACACCGCAATAGTTATGCTCTGTGGCCTGACCGATGAGAACGAGTTCAAATTTATCGATTTTGTTGTCGTTGAAGAGGTCATTGAGCGCGAAAGCAAAGCAGGACTCAAGGGCTGCTGACGAGGAGAGACCTGCGCCTAAGGGTACATTCCCGGCGAAGACAGTGTCAAAACCGCGGACTGTACCGCCGCGCTTGATTATTTCACGGCAGATACCGAAGATATATCGTGCCCAGGATTGTGAGGGGGCATCCTCCTCGCGCAGTCCGAACTCCACATATTCCTCTATGTCGATGGAGTAGACTCTCACAGTGTCCGTGTCGTTGGGTCTGATTTCAGCCATGATGACCTTGTCGATAGCACCGGGGAAGACGAAGCCGCCGTTATAGTCGGTATGTTCGCCTATGAGGTTGATACGTCCTGCCGAAGCGTAGATATTTCCGGCCGGTTCGCCGAATTTCTCTTTGAAGATTCTGGATATTTTCTCTTGCATGGTATTTGAGGTTTATGATTTATTTTACGGGGATGGTGATTGTGGCAGCCGGGAGGCCTTTGGTTTTAGCGGTGAGGGTGATTTTGCCCGGAGAATTGCCGGCCTGCAGGATGACCGTCGCAGCTCCGGCGAAGAGGTCGATTTCCGGCTTGTGGAACGGTCGGAGCGAATTGGGGTCACCGTTGGCGGTGGCGCGGAAAGTGCCGTCACCCTTGACTGTGAATTTGACTTCGCGTGTGTCGGTGGGTACGATGTTGCCGTCACGGTCGGCTACCTGTACCGTGACATAGACGAGGTCTTCGCCGTCAGCCTTGAGTTGCGCGACGTGCGGAGTGAGCACGAGGTGGTCAGGCTTGCCGGCGGTGCGTATGCTCTTTTCTCCGGCTATGGTGCCGTCGGTGTTGTAGGCGACGACTTTCACTTCACCCGGCTCATATTTTGTGTCCATCCACATCAGGCGGTAACGGTTCATGTTGGTGCTGTCATTCTTCTGACGCATACCCTGACTGACACCATTGATGAAGAGTTCGGCTTTGGGTGAGTCGGTATAGACGAATACGGGTGTGACCTCACCTTCGCGCCCCTCCCAGTTCCAGTGTGGGAGAATGTGGAGTGTGTGTTCCCTGTCGTTCCATTTGGAGCGGTAGAGCCAGTATCTGTCCTTGGGGATGGATGCGAGGTCAATAATGCCGAAATATGAGCTGTGTGAGGGCCATGCATCGGTATCGTAGGGTGTCGGTTCTCCAAGGTAATCGAAGCCTGTCCAGACGAACTGTCCTATATTGTAGTCGAGGTCGTCATCCACGGCGAAGTCATCGTCCGGAATGTTGGACCAATAACAGTATTCGGTATCGTAAGAGCTGGATTGGTTGCCCTCTCTCATGATGTTTGAGCCGATGACCACGGGGAAGAAGTATTGTCCGCGTGATGATACGGTCGAGGCTGTTTCCGAGCCGAGCAGTATGTTCTGCGGTAGTTTGTCAATGGCCTCCTTGTATCTATTGACCTTGTAGTTGAAGCCCGGGACGTCGAGGGCGGCTGCGAATCCGTTATTGACTACGGCGTCAAACTGATCCATACCGCAGGTTACAGGCCGTGTCGGGTCCTCTCGGTGAACGATGTCCTGCAGGAATGTCAGTTCGGCAATGCCGTCGGGTGCCCACTGTGAGGGGACCTCGTTGCCGATGGACCACATGACGACAGAAGGATTGTTGCGGAAGTGTCTGAGCATATTGACCATATCACGTTCCGCCCATTCGTCGAAGAGTGTGCCGTAACCGTTCTTGCATTTAGGACGGAATCCCCAGTCGTCGAAAGGTTCGACCATGAGCATCAGTCCGAGTTCGTCGCATAGCTCGACGAGCTCCTGAGCGGGCATGTTGTGTGATGTTCGCACAGCGTCCGCACCCATATCCTTAAGCATTTCGAGCTGATGTCGGAGAGCTGATTTATTGATAGCCGCTCCGAGCGGTCCGAGGTCGTGGTGATTGCATACCCCCTTGAATTTGCGTTTCTCTCCGTTGAGGAAGAAACCCTCTCCGGCGCGAATTTCCACGGAGCGTATGCCGAATCGTGTGGTGTATGTGTCGGCGAGGCGGTCACCATCGTAAACCTCGGTGGTGGCGGTGTACAGAGCCGGATTCTCCGGACTCCATAGGTCGGGGTTGTCTACGCGGAAATTTTGTGTGGGATTTACACCCGGATAGAGCTTGTATGAGTGCGAGTCTGTTACGACTATCTTACCGTCCGGAGCGGTGATATTTGTCCGGAGTGTAATCTGCTGTCCTTTGTCCACCCCTTCGAGTTCTGTGACAAGTCTGACGGTCGCATACTCTTTGGAGACATAGGGCGTAGTCAGCTGTGTCCCCCATACAGGGATATGTACTTTATCGGTCTGCAGAATGTGTACGTTGCGGTATAGTCCGGCTCCCGGATACCAGCGCGACGACTCCGGGAGGTTTTCGAGTGAAATCTCGATAGTGTTGTCACCCGGATGTACAGCTTCGTCGATATTTGCATAGAAAGAGTTGTAGCCGTACGGCCAGTAAGCGACCTCCTTGCCATTGACCTTGACACGGGCGTGGCTCATAGCGCCGTCTATGACGACGGTGGTCGATTGGCTGACAGTGTCGGGGATGTTGAATGTCGAGGTGTAGTAACCTTTGCCGACGTACGGAAGTCCGCCGGTACGTCCGGTCTTCCATGTCTCTTCAGTCTCTCCGTTTTGTTCCACGGCCACCTTCTGCAGGTCGTATGAGCGGTCGAAGGGTCCGTATATGGCCCAGTCGTGGGGTATGACTACGTTCTGCCACTGAGTCGAGTCGCGTGAGAACTGCCAGTTTTTGATTAGAGTATCCGTACGTGCGGCCGTAGCGCACAGTGCGGAGGCCGATACGGCGAGTAGTGATAGCAATTGGGGTATTCCGGTCATTTCGGGTAGTGGTATTAGTGATTTACAAATATAATAAAAAATCGGATAATGGGGATATCACCCGGAGGCAAACCCTCACCCGGAGACAAACGGACTCGGAGACGGACTTCGGGGGGGTCAATGTCGGTCAGATGAGGGTGGCGTAGAGGTCGAGAGCGTCCTTGAGTTGTTGAGGAGAGACGGGACGGTCGTATATAGGTGAGCCCGGTTGTTCGAGCAGTACGAAGTTGGCGAAGGTCGTGTCTGTGTTTTTCTTGTCGTGTGCGGTCAGGGCGCAGATAGCGTCGAAATCTCTGCAAGAGATGTTCAGACGCGGGTAATAATGCTTCAGCCATGTGGCATATTGCGTGACGTGCTGCTGTGGCAGTCCAGTGAGGTCAAAGCTGAGTATCAGGGCAATCAGTATGCCGTGGGCTACGGCGACGCCGTGTGGTACGGGTGTGTCGCGCGTCAGCATGAGTGTCTCGAACGCATGTCCGGCAGTGTGTCCGAAGTTGAGTATTTTCCGCAGTCCCTGTTCCTTAGGGTCTTGCGAGACAATGCTCATCTTGACCCCGCGGCAGTAGTCGACAAAGCGTTTCATATCCCTGCCGTCAATGTCCGTGGGGTCTGCAGCCAGCATTTCAGATATCATATCCGCACTGTCGATATATGCGGTTTTGACCGCTTCGGCCCATCCGGAGAGCAACTCACTTTGCGGTAGAGTCCTGAAAGCGGGAATATATGCCGTGGTCTCTGCGGGCATCTTGAAAGCGCCTATTTCGTTTTTCAGTCCCATGAAGTCAATACCGGTCTTGCCGCCGATAGCGGCATCGACAGCGGCGAGGAGTGTCGTGGCCACATTGATATGTGTTATTCCGCGCTTGAAGCAGGCAGCGGCAAATCCTCCGAGGTCGGTAATCATACCTCCTCCGACACAGATAAGCGTAGATTGCCGGTTTGCACCGTTTTCAGACAAAAACCGCCATATTTTCTCTGCTGAAGCTATCGATTTCGAGCTTTCTCCCGCCGGGATTGATAAGACGGCGTCGGGATTGTAGCTCCGGAGCAGTTCAGGGTATAGCCGGCTGATGTTGTCGTCAGTGAGCAGGAATGTTTTAGCCATATATCCGGTATCAGTTTAAAAGTTCGGGCAGCCGAGCTGCAAATTGCGGCATGGAATCGAATATCAGGTCTGCCTTCTCCTCCTCGAATGCCTTGCGTGGTATAGGTCCTGTCGTGACTGCTACCGTGTCGAGTCCGGCGGCCTTGGCGGCTCTCACTCCGAGCGGGGCGTTCTCGATGACGAACACCTCCTCCGGCGAGACACCGGTCTTGGCCAACCCCTTGAGGTAGGGTTCGGGGTCGGGCTTTCCGTGAGTGACATCGAGTGCGGTGACCCTCATGTCGTGAGGGAAAGCGCCCGGGAAGTCATCGTCGAGCCGTGAGATAAGCGAGTTCTGAGCCGAGCCGGTGACAAGCACACACCTGATGCCGGCCTGCAAGAGGTTGTCAATCATCTGTTGTGCGCCGGGCATTACCTCCTTGCTGCCGTATTCAATGAATATCCGCGCCTTGCGGGCATAGAGTTCGCGGGCTTGTTCGGGGGAGACCGTATATCCTCGTTCGCGCTTGAATATGAGATTGATGGTATCGGTGCCGGTCATACCCTCGTACAGGTAGAACTCCTCACGGGTGGTATGCAGTCCGAGCTCGTCCATCAGTTGATGCCATGCCTTGGTGTGGTATCTCATGGAGTCGTACAGGACGCCATCCATGTCGATGAGGGCGTATTTCTTATTTTTGAGCATATATTCTGACTAAAGGGAGAGATTGGGGTCTGTTGCCGCCTGGGCAGCCTTGCGCAGGAACTCATTGACAAATCCTTTCATCATACCTACGATATTGACATTGTTCTGCTCCATGATACTCTGTGAAATCTCGAGTGCCCTTTCGGTGTCGTAGGATGTACCCGAGAAGCGCAGGTGCGGATGGTGGAACATGCCGTCGATAGTTATGCCGAACGGCAGGTGCAGCGGATTGCGCAGCACTCCGACCTGATAATACAGATTGCCGTTGAAGTTGTTTATGCCGAGCATCCGGAGCTTGTAATTGTCAAATTCAAAGATGAACGGGTCGAGCTGCAGCAGATTGCCGTGTATGTGAGCGTACACATCCATATCCTTGATGTGGAGGTCATCGTCATTGTCTATGAGCATCATCTTGGTGATACGTCTGATGAAGTCGCTCTGATGTACTTTAAGCTGCCGTCCCTGCAGGTTGAAGTCGGCATACATACCCGGCACGTTGATGACCATATCGGTGAAAATCAAACCGCCGATACTACCGTAGACCGAAAGATTGCCGTCGAGGTTTTTCATCTGCGGCATCATCATCAGCAGTGCGTGGAAGTTCTTGAAGAAATTGACGATGTTCACGTCTGTTATGGCGAGATTGGCCTTGAATGCCAGACTGTCGATGTCGGCCGAGTCATATACGAGGTCGAGCGCCGCGTGTCCGAAGTCGGAGGATATGTTGAGGTTATTGACACGAGCGCGTCCGGAGTCGATGGTCAGTAGTGTCCGCAGGTCGTACAGGTGAAGGTTGGTGTAGACGGTTTCCTTGGCCGAGGCATTGATACAGGCATGAATATTGGCCGGCACGAGGAATGCCACGGAGTCAGAGGCGGCGGGATTGGACGGCACTTTCTGTTGAGGCACTCCGCCATGTGAGGTGAAGTATGCGTGTGCCAGTGTATTGATATTGACCGTATCGAGATTGGCTGTAAGGTCGATGTCGAGGGGTTGGATGCCGGCGGTATCGAGCAGGAAGTTGCGGAGTCCGGACACATCAGCGGCCATAGCTGCACGTGTGGACTGTATGTCAGTCTCGAAGCGGTCGATACGGAGCCGGTCAGGGGTCAGCGAGGCGCGCAGATTACGAAGTGTCGTACCTTTGGATGCGCCTTTGCTTCCGACATTGATTGCGCTACATGTCAGCGATGTGTTGAAGTCATATTGTGACAGTAAGTTTCTGAGGGCAACGGGCGCATTGACAGTTAGATAGCGTGCGGAATGCTTCAATCCGCCGAGCGTCCGGTCTGTCGGGTCGGTTCCCGCCGAGGCTACATATGGTGTTGAGCGTTTATGGACTGAGAGTCGCAGGATTGGGGATAATGCCGAGACGGTTCTGTCCGCGTCACGGTATGTTATGGTACCTCCTCCGGCAGTAACGGCAAGATTGTTGAGGTCAGAGAGTCTGATGTTATCTGAATTGAGTGTCAGAGAGGTTATGTCAATTTGATTTTGCTCCATTCGGCCGGTGGCGTTTCTGAGGGTAAGTCCCGTGTTGAGCCGCAGGTCTGAGTAGTCAGTCTCATTGAGCAGAGGCGCGTTGGCATTGAGGTGCAGGGTCATTGTGCCGGTGCGGACATCAATCTTCCGGCCGGGGAGGCTCAATGTGGCATTCTTCAGATTAAGGTCGAGGTCTGCAAATACCTCCTTGAGCCCTTTTGTGAGGGCTTGTTCGGAGAGGTCGTCAAGTCGGAATGAAACCTTGGCGTCCGCATTGAGCTGACCGTCGGCATTGATGTCGTCGCCGAGGTCGAGATAGAGGAGAGCTTTTCCGAGTTCCGCCTCACAGTGAGTATTGATATTGAAAGCGGGACTGCCCGTAAGGTCGGCAACAGTAGCATTGGTGCGACACATCACTCCGTCCGAAGAGAGTGTGAAGGGGTCAATTACAAATGTGGAATTGTCCGGCTCTTTTCCGTTGAAATTGAAAAGGGCGGTGATGGGTGAGTGTTCCAGTGTGAATGTCCTCCCTTGCCGGACATTGTCACTGTTTTTGGACATGGTGTAGCTGACCTCCCCCTCCGGAATGTCAATGCTGACCTGCAGGGAGGGGAGATATTGCGATGAGAATTGCCACGGTGAGGTGAGTCTGGCCGATGCCGAAATGGGCAGTTCAGCCTGTATGCCGGTCAGGTCGGGTAGGTATCTTTCGGGGAGATAGCCGAGCAGGCTCATCAGATTAATCGTGGACAGCTTGTATTCGAAGCGGTCGATACTCGGATTGTCGCCGGCACCGACGGCCATATTGAGTTTCCCCTTGATATTGCCTAAATTGATATCGTAATCGTCGAGAATACATGCGAACGGGTCGAAGCGTAACTCGACTTTTCCTCCGAGGTAGAACGGGAAGCGGTCGAGCAGGATAAGTTCATTGGTTTTGGCCGACACCTTACCGCTGACGGTCAGGTGGTAATCGTTGCGCTTTTTACCCAGGAGAGGTGCCTTGTCGAGTCGTCAGAGTGACAGCTGTTCGAGTGACAAATCGGCCACGGTATTGGTCGCCACGGATATATAGCGCATCATGCCGGCATTGTCGACACTGATATTTTCAGCCGTGATGTATGGCACTTTCTTGAAACCGGTCGCCTCCTCGGGTATTATGTTATAATTGTTGATGGAGTCATTGTAGGCTACCAGATTGATACGGAGACCGTCAACTTTGGCCTCGTGGATGACGTATCTTCCCGAAATGAAATCTATAATGTTGATTTGGCCTGTGAAAGACTTGATGGAAGCGAGAAAATCTCTGTCAGCCGGGAGTTTGGATGTGACTGAGTCGGGGAGATTGTCAAGCGTGCGTGAAATGATAGTGACCGAGTCGGTCTCTATGGCAAGCCGCGGGAATGATGACCAGATGGTATATCTGATATCCGAGGCGTGTATGTCAGCCTTGAGCCATTGGGAGGCTTCGCGGTTGATGAGGTTTGTAAGTCGCTGAGGTGTAAGGTATAATGTAGCGCCGCCTATGACGAGCACAATCAGCAGGATAATTGCTCCGATTGTGCACAGAGTGATTTTAAAAATTTTGTTTACGGTCGCAGACATAGTTATAAGAATATGTGTGTGACTTTTTAACAAATTTTAATGTGGTATTGTTTGAATGCGGTCGTTTCGGGAGATGTGATTATTGAGTGGTGATATGGTAGCAGGCCGTATGTCGTTCGAACTTGACTTTGCAGCGACCCTGTCTTCGCAGGTCGTTGAGCACTTCGGCAAGGAGATTTTTCAGGTCGCCCTGATGGATGGTGCGGGTAGTGTCGGCACAGTCGAACCTCGAATATGTTATGTCGAATGTCGTGGCATACTGATGGGTTGAATTTTCAGTAGCATTGCGATTGACACGTCGCAGCTTCTTGACACTGGCCGGTGTACGCAGGAGAGATGTGACGATTATCTTATATCCGTCGGCGCCTCGGGAGTGAAGCGAGTCGATAAAGTTGGCCCCGATGGTGCGCAATAAAGCCTCGGCCTCCGGGACGAGATAGGGGAAACTGTGAGTAAGCGAATCGACGGTATAAAACTCGTTGGAAGTGACTTTGACGATAGGTCTCCGTGTGCGATACAGGTCGCGCAGACGTGTTACCGGTTTTATGCCGAGTCTCTGTGCGTGAGGGAGCTGATGGTGGTTGCTGTCGTTGAAGACATCGCGCAGATGACCGATGTTGTTGATATGTATACGGTCGTTGAAGCGCGGTCCCGGTTTTATATTATATTTTCTATTATCGGCATCAGCCGTTTCAGCTTCGGGTTTCACATCCGGCTCGGGTTCGGATTCAGTCTGCGGTTCCGGCCGGGGTTCCGGTTTGGGCGTGACGGGTCTCTCATAGAGGTCCGCCTCTATGATTGTGTCCGAAATGACGCGGTCAAATTCAGATTTGTTATTTCCGCAAGCTGTTGTTAATAGGAGAGTTGTCAGTATTATAACGGTCGATTGCAGTTTCATCATCTGTATCAATCCTCAAGAGTGAACTTGATAGGGAGAGTTACGGTGGTCGGTTTGTCAGCCGGAGTCCACTTAGGCATGGACTTCACGATGCGGAATGCCTCCTGTTCGAGGTCGGGGTCAATCATATTGTCGATTTTGATAGCTCCTATAGTGCCGTCCGTA
>CAMWRB010000026.1 GCA_947176545.1 uncultured Porphyromonadaceae bacterium | reverse complement strand
ATAATTGACAATACCTATGAACTCAGGCAGTATCCCTTCATTGACAGCACGTACGCCATTTTTATCTTCGAGAGACCGTATTCGCTGCGCCTTGATAAAAATCTGGTCAGTAAGAGATGATGGACGCATAATACGCCATGAGGTGCCGTAGTCGTGCATCTTCTTTATGAAAATATCTCGACAGCGGTCGATTTCGCGTTTGAATTGTTGCTGTGTATCAGGCATATCGATTGAAATACTAAGAATTTAATATCTCTGCATGAGATTAAAAAAATTAAAATAGAGTTTACTGAAATATATTTATTTCACAAAATTATAATAAAATCAGAAAAAGAGTTTATAATCCGGCGGAAAATGATTATTTTTGACATTTAAAAGTAGCTCCTTACAGGTTGGAGCAGTAGAAGATATTAATGTAATATCAAGAATCAGGATTCAAAAGTATTAAAGTCAATGAGTCATCATAAGATAAGATTAGTTGCCGAATGGGAACATCAGGAGTGCATCCTGATGGCCCTCCCCTTTTCAGGCAGTGACTGGGATTATATTCTCACTGAAGTGCTGGAATGCTATCATTCCATAATCTCAGCCCTGACTGCTGCTGATGTGAAAGTGTTGCTGTTATGCCGTTGTCGAAAGGAAGCTGAAGAATTGTTGAGCGATGTTCGACTTGAGAATCTTGTCATTGTCGAGTGTGAATACAATGACACATGGACACGGGATTATGGTCCTATAGCCGTAGAAAGGATGGAACGGAAACGTTCTCTGGATTTCGGTTTCAATGGCTGGGGTCTGAAGTTTGCGGCTGACAAGGACAATCTTGTCAATCTGCAGTTGCGCGATAAGTATATCATTGAACCGGACTGTTACCGCAACGAACGGGACTTTATACTTGAAGGCGGGTCTATAGAGACAGACGGCCGCGGTACACTTCTGACAACGACCCGATGTCTCTGTTCTCCTAATCGTAACGGTGGTAAGTCGAAGGATGAGCTTGCGGAAATCCTGCGCGAACGTCTGGGTGTGGAACATATTTTATGGCTTGACTACGGTGCGCTTGCAGGTGATGATACAGACTCACATATCGATACCTTGGCGCGTATGGCTCCTGAGGATACAATACTTTATACCGGTTGTCGTGATATTGATGACGAGCATTTTGAGGAACTTCTCAAGATGCGTGCCCAGCTGATGCTGTTCCGCACGATGAGTGGCGAGCCTTACAATCTCGTAGAGTTGCCGATGCCGGATGCAGTGTTTGATGAGGATGGACACAGATTGCCGGCCACATATGCCAATTACCTTGTGACGGAACGAGTCATATTTATGCCGGGATATGGACAGCCGGCCAAAGATGTTTTGGCATGTCAGACAGTCAGAATTGCCTATCCGGGTCATGAGGTAGTGCAAGTCAATTGTATACCCTTGCTGAAACAGCATGGTTCGTTGCATTGTGCTACAATGCAGTTGCACGAAGGGTGGGTCAATGGTACATTATTTTTGAAATCCTAAATCAAGCGAATATGTCTAATATAGAAGAACGCCTTTTGCCCGTAGGGATTATACAGCACACTTTCTCGGATGATGTTGAGACCAACAGAACCCGTAATGAGCAGTCGATAGTGACACTTGCGGAGGAGGGAGCACGTCTTATAGTCTTGAGCGAATTGCATGATTCGTTATATTTCTGTCAGACCGAGAATGTTGATAACTTTGATTTGGCTTATCCGATACCGGGTGATTTTACAGCTTTTTACAGTCGTGTGGCCCGTGAGAATGAAGTTGTCATAGTGGCGAGCACATTTGAGAAACGTGCATGCGGACTGTATCACAATACGGCAGTCGTATTTGAGACCGACGGAAGTATATGTGGAATTTATCGTAAGATGCACATTCCCGATGACCCGGGGTTTTATGAGAAGTTTTATTTTACACCCGGAGATTTAGGCTTTGAACCTATTGAGACCAGTGTCGGCACTCTCGGCGTTTTGGTCTGTTGGGACCAATGGTATCCGGAGGCCGCGCGTCTTATGTGCCTGAAGGGGGCGGAGATGCTGATATATCCGACGGCCATCGGTTGGAATCCCGATGATAGTGACGACGAAAAGCGTCGTCAGAGGGATGCCTGGATAACTATACAGCGTAGTCATGCCGTTGCCAATGGTGTACCGGTTGTGAGTGTAAATCGTGTAGGTTATGAGGAGGACCCGTCAGGTCAGACTTCAGGTATAGACTTTTGGGGAAGCAGCTTTGTGGCCGGACCGCAGGGTGAAATTATCACCGAATGTTCCGAATCTGAGGTTGAGGAGCGTATATGCGTCTTAAATCTCTCCCGTTCGGAAAATGTCAGACGTTGGTGGCCGTTCTTCAGGGACAGACGCATTGATGCGTACGGGGATATAACGCTTAGATACAGGTGATAAGTCAGTAGTCATAGGTAATAAGTGATAGGTATAAGGTTGTGGTTCTGAGAAACGAGAATTATTTTAAAATTGAAGATATGGAAAATCATGAATATGAATATAAAGGTGGAATCGTAAATGGATTTCTGATGTTGATTATCAACCTCATCATAGTTCCGCTTTTTATTTTGATGTGCTTTATAAATGGTGGTGAGGAACACCTCACATATACAATAGTTGGTTGCGGTTTGGGTCTTATTGTTTTTATTTTTCTGCTTTGTGGATATTTCTCACAGGAGCCCAATGAGGCTCGTGTTCTGATATTTTTCGGTAAATATAAGGGAACATGCCGCAAAGTCGGTTACTATTGGATAAATCCTTTCATAAGCCGCAGAAAACTCTCTTTGCGCATCCGGAATATGGATATAGACCCTATCAAGGTCAATGACAAGGTCGGTAATCCGGTGTTGATTGGAATGGTTCTGGTATGGAAAATCAAGGATACCTACAAAGTTGTTTTCGACCTGGATGCACAGTCTCTGCAGGCAGGTGTCTCAACACTCAACAATGCCGCGCTCAATAATTTTGTAAGAATACAGAGTGATGCAGCGCTGCGTGAAGTCACCGGTCACTTCGCATATGACCCGGAGGGAAATGATAATAAGGAACTGACGCTTCGTGATGGTGGCGAACAGATAAATGAACTGTTGGAACGCAAGATAAACGAGCGTCTTTCCATGGCCGGAATTGAGGTAGTGGAGGCTCGCCTGAATTATCTTGCGTATGCGCCGGAGATTGCCGCAGTGATGTTGCGGCGTCAGCAGGCATCAGCCATTATCACTGCACGTGAGAAAATTGTAGAGGGTGCGGTGTCTATGGTCGAAATGGCACTTGAGCGTCTGGAATCAAACAATACCGTTAAACTGACCGAGGAACGTAAGGCCGCCATGGTGAGCAATCTGCTGGTAGTATTATGTGCCGATGAGCCTGTTACACCGATGGTCAATACAACCCAGAATTAGTAATATAGAGTTGAAGAGTCTTAACTATGGAGATGAAACAAGAGTCTTCGTCAGAGAAAAATATCATTATAGATGGTTTGAAACTGCACTATGAGGAGACCGGAGACCCTGCCGCTCCGGCCGTAATACTGATGCACGGCTGGGGTTGCAATCACTCGACAGTCAGAAGCATAGCGGCAGCTTTGGAACCGAAAATGCATGTCTTCAACCTTGATTTACCGGGTCACGGCGCGAGCGATGAACCCCGCGAAATCTGGGGTGTGGATGAGTATGCCGATTTTGTTGAGCAATTTATTGAAAAAGCAGGTATAAAGGACTTTTCGCTGATAGGACACAGCTATGGCGGAAGGATTTCAATCATGTTGGGAGCACGCAGGAATGATATCAGTAAAATAGTGCTGGTCGATGCTGCGGGGGTTAAGCCTAAGCGTAAACCTGCATATTATATCAAAGTTTATACCTATAAGACTCTTAAACATCTGTTGCCTCTCGTCTTCGGACGTGAGAAGGGTGAAATATTGCTTAACAAGTATCGGGGTAAGGTCGGTTCTTCAGATTACCGTAACTCCTCACCTGTCATGCGTGGGATAATGAGCCGAAGTGTCAATCAGGACCTTAAGGTGTATATGCCGTCTATAAAAGCGCCGACATTATTGATATGGGGTAAGAATGACATCGCCACTCCCCTCTCTGATGCCAAGATTATGGAGCGTCTCATACCAGATGCCGGTCTGGTGGCATTTGATAATTGCGGTCATTATTCATTTCTGGATAATCCAGGCGGTTTTCGGGCTGTAATTCGTGAATTTTTCAAGATACATTGATTAAACATCCTATCTTTCCAAATTAAAAAAATATATTAATCCGATGAGTATCTATCTCATAGTCCTGTATATATTGTGCGGAGTGTATATGCTCCTCAACTTCAAACGCGACATACAGATGTTGCAACAGAACAGTTATCGTCCGGAACGATATTGGCGATACCAGCGCGAGCATTTGTGGACCGGTTGGCGAATGACTGATGTCGCGATGATATTCCTCCTGTTGTCTACACTACTCAAGCCCGCATTGAGTATGCTGATTGTGACGTTGGTATGCATGTATAAAAGTATTGTGGCAATGCGTCGCAGGTCTAAAAAGCCACTTGTATTCACTCAGCGTGTTTGGAGAATATATACTGTGACTTCTGTCATAGCCGTGGCAATTTACATGGCTGCAATTATTTCTTTCGGTGGAGAGTATGATATGGTGGAATACTACAGCGGACCGGCTGTTTCGCTTTCCGTTCTTTTGCTGATTACAGCTTTCAGCTGGGTTCCTGTGATGTTGGCTGTTGTATTGTTGTCACCCGTCGAAAAGGCTATTAATAAGCGTTATTGGAATGATGCGAAACGCATTCTGAACTCAATGTCCAATCTCAAGATTATTGGAATTACAGGTTCATACGGCAAAACGAGTACGAAGCACTATCTTTATAGAATTCTTTCAGAACGTTTTGAGACACTTATGACCCCCGGTTCATATAACACTCCTATGGGAGTAATACGAACTGTCAGGGAGATGATGAAACCCTATACGGAAGTGTTTATATGCGAGATGGGTGCCAAACAGCGAGGTGATATCAAAGAAATTTGCGACCTTGTCAATCCGGAGGCCGGTATCATCACAGCTGTCGGCCCAATGCACCTTGAGACTTTCAAGAGTCTGGAGAATGTATGCCGAACCAAATTTGAACTTGCGGATGCCATACCCTCTTCCGGCTTTGTTGTGGTTAATAATGATTTTGAGGCTTCGGCTGCGAGAAATGTGGAGAATTGCAGATGTATACGTTACGGTATAATCAATACTACAGGATGCGAATATATTGCGAGAGATATAATGTATTCGCATGAGGGTTCAACATTCATAGTCGACCATGTTAAGGCGACAGGTGAAATCGAATGGAGCGAATCGTTCACTACACGTCTGGTCGGTGAATGTAACATATCAAATCTGTTGGCTTCAATAATCATGGCTCTCAACATGGGTATGGATATCGAGACCATCCGACGTGCCGTAAGCCGAATCGAGCAGGTAGAGCACCGTCTGAATGTTAAAAAGACGCCCGGTGGAGTCACAATTATTGACGATGCTTTCAACAGTAATCCGTCAGGCTCAAAGATGGCTCTTGAAGTACTCGGTCGCTTCACCGGAGGCCGACGTATAGTGGTAACTCCCGGTATGATAGAACTCGGAGTTGAACAGGACAATCTTAACGAAGCCCTCGGACATCATATCGGAGAGAACAGTGACATTGCCATAATAGTCAATGAGATTAATCGTGATTCTATAGTCAAAGGAATAAAATCAACGGATTTTAACACCGACAATCTTCATTGCGTTTCAAGCTTTGTGGAAGCTCAGCAACTTCTAAGTTCCATGATGAAATCCGGAGATACCGTACTATACGAAAACGATTTGCCTGATACGTTCAAGTGATTAAATTTCGTTTTTTGTAAATTATCCATCCGAATGCACTTCTTAATCCATACTTGACCTTTGGCTGTACAGGGGTATACAAAGTATAGACATATATGAAGAAGTATAGACATATATGAAGAAGAACTAATTAGTGAAATGACAGTCGGCTGCATCTGAATCAAGATGTGGCCGATATTTATTTGAACAGTGTAACAAGATTGATAGTGTTATTTGAACATATAATTGTTGAAAAATGTTAAGAAAATATAAATGATTCTATAACTATATCAACTATGGGCACAAAAATCTATACTCCTCGTGAGACGCATATCAGAAAGACTATATATTTCTGGTTGCACATATCGGTCTTGCTACTCTCTCTCTTTCTCATTATTTTCATTTCAATAGACACGTTCAAAAATATAGCGTTCTATGATGAGCCTCAGTTTATGACTGTTCAATTCTGGATATGCCTTTTGTTTTTGCTTGACTTTTTTCTGGAATGGTTTATGGCAGAGAAAAAGTGGCACTATCTCCTCACGCACTTCGTATTCTTCCTGGTGTCAGTGCCGTATTGGGCAATCATAGACTATTTCGGCTGGACATTCAATTCGCAGGTCACGTATCTGTTGCGCTATATCCCATTGGTAAGAGGCGGATATGCGCTCGCTATAGTCATCGGTTGGCTGACCTCAAACAGGGCAACCGGTCTATTCCTCTCTTATCTGCTCACACTTGTGGCGACAGTCTATTTCGGGAGTGTCATCTTCTTTGTGTTTGAGCAGACAGTCAATCCTCTCGTAAACAGCTATATGGATGCCCTATGGTGGGCAACGATGGATGTAACTACAGTAGGTTCCAATATAATCGCCGTTACGGCTGTCGGTCGTGTCCTATCGGTATTATTGGCAGCCTTAGGTATGATGTTGTTCCCGATATTCACAGTCTATATCACCAATATCATCCAGACACGAAACAAGCAAGGCCTAAAAATCGGACAAGGCAATTTTATTGATGATAAGGATGAGTCCGGAAACGCCCAATCTTCCGCACAGTCTCAAACCTCTCAAACCCCTCAAACCACATAGTATCATAGTTCTTTTATAAACTGATATGGTCAATGTCTCGTCAATAACAAGCAATTGACTAAGTTATAACTCAAAATCATACATATTGTATATTAACATATAAGATAAATTATCATGGCACAGAGTCAGCAGGTAAATAGCACTCCCCAATGGAGAGAGTTTCCACGCACATTATTGCGAGGTGTAGGACAAGTTATGTTCCAGGACAGTCAATGGACCGGTCTGTTATTTCTGATAGGTATTTTCATCGGTGCCTATATGGAGGGTACTCAATTTGGTATAGTCGCATGGGGGGCTTTAGTCGGAGTCGCGGTATCGACTCTTACGGGCTATCTGCTCAAATTGCCGGATGATAACGGAGCACAGGGTCTTTGGGGATTTAACGGTGTGTTGGTAGGATGTGCGTTTCCAACTTTCATGGGTAATACTGTCTGGATGTGGTTGGCATTGATTTTATGTTCGGCTATGACTACATGGGTACGTACAGGACTGAATAATATTATGAGTCCGTGGAAAGTCAGCTCTTTTACATTCCCGTTTGTATTGTCTACCTGGTTCTTTCTCCTGGCTGCCCGTCTGTTTCATGGTATGCCGCCGGAATGGATGTCCACTCCCGAGTTGCCCTTGGGACATGTAGGACATCTCGATATGAATTTTGTTTCTTTATTAGAGTACTGGCTTAAAGGAATTGCTCAGGTATTTCTTATCAATTCATGGGTGACCGGTATCTTTTTCCTGTTGGGTTTGCTGGTGTGCAGTTGGCGTGCCGCGTTATGGGCCGGTATCGGTTCAGCGGTATCTCTCTTCATTGCCATCTTATGGCAAGGTCCCGGTGCAGATATCGCTAACGGACTTTACGGTTTTTCTGCCGTTCTGACCGGTATCGCATTGGGAGCTACTTTCTGTAACTCCAACAATTGGAAGACATGGATTTGGGCCCTCTTAGGCATCGTCGCAACTGTTTTCATACAGGCCGCCATGAATGCGTTCTTTGCTCCGATGGGACTCCCGACGCTGACCGGTCCTTTCTGTATCGGCACATGGATTTTCCTTATGCCCCAGTATAAGATGTTTGCACCGGCCGGAAGCAAATAATGATATCGTTCCCCTCAATAAATTGTCGTTAAAGTTTTCACTTCTTTTCATTACTGAAAGAATATGTCAGAAAACAATAAATATGATGTTACATCGATGCCATTGACCCCACGGCATTACTGGATAGTATTTGTGGCTTCTCTCGGTCAATTGATAGGTACTACTGTAGCTACCATTGCGGGTATTATCATTCCGATGATAAACATATTGTCACGACCCGAGCTTTCATCATTCATGCAAGGATTGATAGGAGCTGCGGATTTAATCGGCATTATGGTCGGTTCAGTATTGTTCGGCCGTCTGAGCGATAGATACGGTTACCTGCTTTTCTTCAGACTCTGTCCACTTTTGGTACTTGTCGCAGCTTTGGTATCTGTATTTGTCCCCGATATCTGGGTATTGGTGGTCTGCCTGTTTATTATAGGTATTGGTATTGGTGGTGAATATAGCCTTGATTCCAATTATGTGAGTGAATTGATGCCGGTTAAATGGCGTCGTGTGATGCTTGGTGTTACAAAGGCAGCTTCGGCTTTAGGTAACATTATCGGTGCGGCTTTGGCTCTGTGGTGGGTGATGAGCGATAAGAATGCAGCCATATGGCCCGAACTTATGCTTATCATTGCCGGTATAGCATTGCTCATGCTCTTATCAAGAATAAAATTTTATGAGAGTCCCAAATGGCTTCTTGATCATGGTCAGGTAGCTAAGGCTGAAAAAGCAGTCCATGAATTTCTTGGAGCAGACGTTTATCTGAGCACTTCCTCTCCGCAATCCGATTCTGCAGGGGAAGATGTTGCTCATCAAGGTAGTGTGGAACACGCAACATCAGAGAGCGGGCAAAAGTCAATGGGTAGTTTGGCCTTTATGAGAAAATATTTTTCGCAGGTTATGCTCAGTGGTGTGCCGTGGGCTTGCGAGGGGCTCGGAGTGTATGGAATAGGTGTCTTCATACCTATGCTGGTTATGGCACTTGGGATTGAGCATGTAAGTGACCATATGTTGCCGATACTGCACGTTGCGGAATCAATCAAGACAACATTATGGATTTCCTGCATTATCCTACCGGGATTTCTCATAGGTGTTTGGCTTACAAACAAGCGTATAAATATCCCGCGGTTGCAATCTTTAGGATTTTGGGCATGCGCCGTGACGTTAGTATTATTGCTTGTATCTTATCATTGGCATTGGGCCAAGTGGATATCCCTTATATCCTTTATGCTTTTTGAATTGTTCCTCAATATCGGCCCTCACCTTGTGACTTATCTTCTTCCCCCCATGATATATCCTGTAGAGGTCCGTGGACAAGGTACGGGAATTGCAGCTGCAATAGGAAAGTTAGGTGCTGTTTTGGCTGTATTCCTGATTCCGATACTGCTTAAGTTAGGTGGTGCGGTTTTGGTATTGGGTGTTTCCGCTGTGATAATGGCAATCGGGGCAATAATTACCAGATATTACGGTGCAAAGGTATTGCCGACCAAATAGAACATTGACCTAAGTATAAATATAAAGTCCGGGTGCGGAGATGCAACCGGACTTTATGTTTATACTCCAATTATCTCCAGGGAAATTCGTCGGGCACTTTTACACCTTTGACCACAGTACGTACTGTTGAGAGAAATTCCCGCACGACCTTCTTGACGGGTCCTGGCTCCATTCCAAGAACCTTAAACAGTAATCCGGCACCATTGGGAAGATGAGTGATACCTGCAGCAAGTTTCTTCTTCCTGTCCATAAATGGTTCGGTCTGATTATAGATTTTGTCGGCCTGTTCAGCGGGCGTGAGTACGATGACATTGGCAAAGACATCGTACTCCCCCATTATCCCGAGTTGTCGCGGATTCTGTTTTTCCGGGTCAATTATGAACTTCTCGCGGAAGAGCGGAGTTCCGTCGGGACGCTCGGCATGACTGCATACAGACAGAATGTCGTAGACAAAGAGTTCACCATCTTTGTAGTATTTTCGACCTCCCATAAAAATCTCGGAATAGAAGAGAGTCGCCGTCGGGTCTATAACTATGGAAGTATCAGATATAAACCGTGTATGCCTGCAAGGATAAACAGGCTCCGGCATAAATTCCAGATAAGT
This sequence comes from uncultured Porphyromonadaceae bacterium, assembly GCA_947176545.1. GTDB lineage: Bacteria > Bacteroidota > Bacteroidia > Bacteroidales > Muribaculaceae > Lepagella. The sequence goes on along the minus strand of CAMWRB010000026.1, from coordinate 418 downwards.
ATTCTCCTCAAGAACTATATTCTGAGACATGGCGGAATAATTGTGTGCCATCTCAGCGAGTTTGGTGGCTGCTCCGGTGGTGACGAAGGCGAACGAGTCTTTGCGCATCGTGATATCCTGTCGATACCTGTCTCCCTCTACATTCTGCCCTCCGGAAGAGAGGATATATACACACGGCATCTCAGGCATCTCCTCATCAAAATACAATGCCTGTTGCACTATTATGGGAGCACGCCGGTCGAGGTCGCGTAGTATTGACTTGCCACGTGGGTCTATTTCAAATCCCATACGCAGATACCCGAACTTACCCGGCGCTCCGACATACATTGCCGGTGGTTCATCCGAATATTTCTGCATCTCGCGGGCTCCGGAGAAGTCCACTTTGGGGAGTTTGGATGTAGCGGTGTTATCGTAAAGC
>CAMWRB010000025.1 GCA_947176545.1 uncultured Porphyromonadaceae bacterium | reverse complement strand
GTGTAATATCTGTTATATTGATATTATATAATATATTTATAAGTAATTATATTTGTGATAATATTATTTTATGTGGGAAAAATAATACTATATTGATTTATTATAGTTAGTTTTGCAACACCACTATCAAACTTATCAACAATGATTGACATGAGAAATATATTATTACTGGCTGCAGGCGTAGTGTCCTTGTCCGTTTACTCGTCAGAAGTCGCCGATACTGTGACATTGCCCAACTTTGAAGTGAGCGCGATAGGCAAGAGTGATGTCACCCTGTTGCCCCTGAATGTCAGGACTATTACAGAAAGCGAGATAAATAAGTCAACGGAGGTATCACTTCTGCCGGTGCTTCAGGCACAGGTGCCGGGTCTATTTATCACCGAGCGAGGTTTTGCCGGCTATGGTGTCTCCAACGGGTCTGCCGGTATGGTCAATATCCGCGGTGTCGGTCAGTCGAACAAGGTGCTGTTCATGATTGACGGTATGCCTCAGACGGCCGGTCTGTTCGGACATTCCCTGCCGGATGTCTATAACAGCACGGGTGTCTCAAAAGTCGAGGTGGTCAAAGGTCCGTCATCACTGCTGTATGGTTCGGGCGCGATGGGCGGTTCCGTCAATATCATCACTCATCGTAACCATCCCGACGGTTGGACCGGCAATGCACGTGCAGCGTTCGGTTCATATAACACTCAGCGTTTCAATCTCGGCACCGGTTTCAAGTCAGGGAGGTTTGAAGCCAATGTCGCCGGTCATCTCAACCGTTCCAACGGATACAGAAAAAATTCCGCCTTCTGGGATGCAGGTGAATTGATGCAGTTGAAATACAGTGCCGGTTCTCACTGGACTATTGGTGCTACTACCGAGCTGACGCAGACAGACTCTGAGTATGCCGGTACTGTGTATGAACCGCTCAATGATATGCGTACATATATGTTCCGCGGTTCGTCGGCGGTATATGCTCATAATAATTACGGCAAATTCCACGGCGGCGTCCAGGCTTTCATTACATGGGGCAATCACAAGGTGGATGACGGCTATCGTGCCGATATCGAAGGAGCCGCCGCAGCAGACGACTATCTGTTTCATTCCACGGACTACAATATGGGGTTCAGCCTCTATCAGACCATGCACCTCATCAAGGGTAACGACCTGAGTGTAGGCCTTGACTTCCAGCATTGGGGCGGACATTCTTGGAATACCATGAAGGCGGATGATGCTGTAGTGGAAGGTGTCAGGAAGTGTGAGAATGAGGTCGGTGCGTATATTATGATGCAGCAGGCTTTCTGGGGTGATATTCTGTCTATCAACGGAGGCGTGCGTCTGCAACACGGTTCCACTTACGGAAATGAATGGATACCTCAGGCCGGTTTTATCGTTCGTCCCTATAACGGTGCGTCAGTCAAGTTCTCATTCGGACGTGGTTTCCGTGCACCCAATATCAAGGAACTGTATATGTTCCGTCCTGCAAATCCCGACCTCAAGCCGGAATCCATGTACAATTATGATGTCGAGTTGCGTCAGTATCTTTTGGACAACAGACTCACTCTTGGTCTGTCACTGTACTATATCAACGCGCGCAACATGATACAGACCATAATGGTGGATGGGCGTCTGAAGAATATGAACACAGGTAAATTCATCAATAAGGGTATAGAGTTTGACTGCGCATATCGTATCAACGAGGTCTGGAATCTCGGAACATCTTACGCATATTTGCACTCTTCAAACGCGGAATTGCAGTATGCACCGAAGAATATGCTCAATGCCCACCTTGATTTCACACCCGGTGACCTGAGCGTGACCTTGGAGAACCAGAATATTTTCGGTCTCAAAAACGGTGCTCCCGACAATGTTTCAACAGCCTATTCGTTACTGAATATGCGCGTGGCCTATACATTTCACTCCCGATGTGATATACGTCCCTTTATCAAGCTTGATAATATAACTGACCATCATTATGAGATTATATATGGATGTCCGATGCCCGGTATAACGATTCTTGGCGGGGTGGAGATGACATTCTGACGGTCTGTAAGGATATGATAATGTTTCAGCGAGAAAGGTGAGATGAAATTCAGACTGGCCATATTATATCTGTTGCAGTTTGCAATATGGGGCAGCTATCTGACGAGCCTGGGTCAATTTCTCGGCTCGGCGGGTCTCGGTGCGGATATCTCTTGGTTTTATGCAGCCGTCGGATTGGTCTCTCTGGTCATGCCGGCGCTTGCAGGTTATTTCTCAGACCGTTATGTCTCCCCTCATGCTTTATTGTCGTTCTGTCATTGTTCGGCTGCCGTGCTGATAGGGGACTTATGGGGATATGCGCAAACCGTGACACATCTGACATTCTGGCCGGTCTTTATCCGTTACGTAGCGTTTCTTTCATTTTATCTTCCGACCATCGCTCTGGCAAATACCACCTCGTTCAGACTCTTGTCTCAGAGAGGTGAGGACACGTTGCGTTCGTTCCCCCGCGTACGTATATGGGGCACTGTCGGATTCGTACTTGCCATGTGGTTTGTCAACAGCTTTTATTATCATGACGGCTCGTGGGGTTTTACACTGACTGATGATAATATTATGAGCAGGTATCGCTTGCAATATAATTCCGGTCAGTTGTTGGTCGCCTCGATATTAGGATTTATTACGGCCGGATATTCATTGAGTCTGCGTATCAGGCAGACTCCGGTCAGAAGTGCTGATGATAGCCGAAAGGGATTGATGGATATACTCGGTTGGAGCAGATTTAATCTTTTCCGCAATCCGGAGTTGCGTTCTTTTCTGATATTCGCTATCCTGGCCGGTGTGTGTCTGCAGATATCCAATGCTTATGTCACCCCATACATCACTCATTTCGCGGGGCTATCGCAATATGCAGGTAATGATGTGGCGTCCAATGCGACGATGCTGTTTTCGATATCTCAAATTTCTGAAGCATTGTGTATATTGGGGGTTGGTATAGCGTTGCGAAAGCGTGGAATAAAGAGTGTTCTGGTGATGGCGATGGTAGCCTGGGGTCTCAGATATGCCTCTTTGGCCTTGGGAAATCCGGGTTCGGGACTGTGGTTGCTGATAATATCGATGATAGCTTACGGAGTGGCATTCAATTATTTTAACATTGCCGGCGCCATGTATGTGGACAGAATGACAGAATCGACTAACAAGGGGTTCGGTCAGGGGGTTCTGATGCTGATGTCCAACGGTGTGGGAGCTACGCTGGGAATGTTCGGTGCCGGTGCGGTAGTCAATTATTTCTGTCATTGGCAACAGGTAGAGGTTCATGACGCTCCCACAAGATATTTCATGGGCGACTGGACTTCCGTGTGGTGGATATTCGCTGTGTATTCCCTGATAGTCGCGTTATTAATATTTCTCATTCTTCCGGGAGTTGGAAAAAAGAGAGATGTTCATCCGCAGGATTAAGACCCCATCCCTGAGACCCTGACGTTAACATTTTTTGTAGGATGGGGTCTAATATCTAATTCCGTTTGACAGGAGTAATTCCTTCAGACGGAATATTTCGTTCTGTGCCTCGATATTCTGTGCAGTCATGTGGTCGAGGCGTTCCCGTAGTGTCATACACTTGTCCGCCAGGCGGTCATTACGTTCCAGAAGTCGGGATATACGCTCCTGCAGTTCGTCAATCTTGCGATGGTGCATCTCGTGGTTGTGGCTTTCCTCCTTATGTTCGTGTGAATGAAACATTCTCAGCAGCTGGGCCATCATGTCGGACTCGGATAGATTCTCAATATTCAGACGCAAGGATTTATCTTCTGCCTCAACCATGAATTTGTCTACTTCCTCCTCTCCGAATAATTCCCGGAGGAGTGCAAGCTTGACTGATGGGAGAGGACTTTTACCGTTTTCAATTGCGGATATAAAGCTTTGCTTCATGTCGAGACGTTTTGCCAATTCAATCTGATTTATGTTATGCGCCTTGCGCAGTGCGGCCAAATCTAATCGTTGCATGTGTATGTATGGTTATCGGGTGTCAGTCCGTTCTTTAACAGAATAACAACATATGTCGGCATATGTTCTGCCGGAGCAGTAAAAGAGTAAGGCTATGATTTTGTGATTTCGACGAATTTAATTAATTTTGTTGCGTGGTGATTCCCGCGCCGTCGCGAGTGGCCACACACAGTTACGATTAAAAAATAAGTGATTGCCGCAGTGCCGGTAATACAGTAAATATAAATATCATAGATGGCAAAACAGGAGGATGTCTTTAAGACGATAATAGCGCACGCTAAGGAGTATGGGTTTGTGTTTCAATCATCAGAGATTTATGACGGTCTCTCGGCTGTATATGACTACGGTCAGAACGGTGTGGAACTGAAGAATAATATAAAGCGATACTGGTGGGAGGCGATGACTATGCTCCACGATAATATTGTGGGTATTGACTCGGCTATATTCATGCACCCCACGATTTGGAAAGCGTCAGGTCATGTAGATGCTTTCAATGACCCGCTTATCGACAATAAGGATTCTAAAAAGCGTTATCGTGCCGATGTTCTCATAGAGGATAAGATTGCTTCGTTTGACGAGAAAATCAATAAGGAGGTAGCCAAGGCGGCCAAGCGTTTCGGTGACTCGTTTGACGAAGCGATGTTCCGTCAGACCAATCCCCGTGTGCTCGAACACGCTCAGAAGCGTGACGAGCTTCACAACCGTTTTGCCGAGGCTATGAATGCAAATGACCTCAACGAGCTGAAGCAGATAATTCTGGACTATGAGATAGTCGACCCTATCAGCGGAACGCGCAACTGGACCGATGTCCGTCAGTTTAATCTGATGTTCAAGACGGAGATGGGTTCTACAGCAGACGGCGCTATGGAGGTATATCTGCGCCCGGAGACAGCTCAGGGTATATTCGTGAATTATCTTAATGTCCAGAAGACCGGCCGCATGCGTCTTCCCTTTGGAATAGCGCAGATAGGTAAAGCCTTCCGCAATGAGATTGTCGCACGGCAGTTTATCTTCCGTATGCGCGAGTTCGAGCAGATGGAGATGCAGTTTTTCGTTCGCCCCGGTGAGGAACTCAAATGGTTTGACTTCTGGCGCAAGACCCGTCTTGAGTGGCACAAGGCTCTCGGACTCGGTGACGAGAAGTATCGTTATCATGACCATGAGAAGCTGGCTCACTATGCCAACGCCGCGACAGACATCGAGTTCCTGATGCCTTTCGGATTCAAGGAGGTGGAGGGCATCCATTCGCGTACCAATTTTGACCTGTCACAGCATGAGAAGTTCTCAGGAAAGAAGATACAGTATTTCGACCCGGAACTCAATGAGAGTTATGTGCCGTATGTCATAGAGACATCCATAGGTGTGGACAGAATGTTCCTGAGTGTGCTCTGTTCCTGCTATGAGGAGCAGGATTTGGGCAATGGCGACCGTCGTGTCGTATTGCATTTCCCGCCGGCTCTTGCTCCGGTCAAGTGTGCGGTGCTCCCGTTGGTCAAGAAGGATGGTCTGCCTGAGAAAGCGCGTGAGATACAGCATCGTCTCCGTTTCGACTTCACATGTCAGGTTGATGAGAAAGACTCTATAGGCAAGAGATACCGTCGTCAGGATGCCATTGGTACTCCTTACTGTATCACTGTCGACCATCAGACATTGGAAGATGATACGGTGACATTACGCCACCGTGACTCGATGGAGCAGGAACGTGTCAAAGTCGCTGACCTCGAACGGATACTCAATGACAAGGTAAATCTCAATACGTTACTTAAAAAATTGTTATAAGATGAAGATTAAATCAATATTATACAGGGTTCTTGCCGTGGTCGCACTCTTCGGTGCTTCGTCAGGCCTGAGCAGTTGTAATTACAACAGTCTGGTTGAGGAGCAGCAGACCGTCGACCAGACCTGGGCAGAGGTTGAGAATCAGTATCAGCGCCGTGCAGACCTAATCCCGAATCTTGTCAATACGGTCAAGGGATATTCACAACATGAGAGCGAAACTCTCGAAAAGGTGACCTTAGCCCGCGCCAAGGCAACCTCAATAACTATCAATGCCGATGACCTCGATGAGGAGAACCTGAAGAAATTCCAACAGGCGCAGGATGACCTTTCGGGTGCTTTGAAATCACTTCTTGCCGTTACCGAAGCCTATCCTGACCTTAAGGCTAATGAGAATTTCATGAACCTGCAGGCGCAACTGGAGGGCACTGAAAATCGCATTACCATAGCGCGTCGCAATTATACGGAAGCAGTACGTCAGTATAATACATCCATCAAGAAATTTCCGACAACTATCTATGCCGGATGGTTCGGATTCAAGCCTAAACCTCAGTTTACAGCTGCAGCGGGTGCCGACAGGGCTCCGGAGGTGAAATTTTAAGAGCCTAACTCACAAGAAATATCAATGAGTAATAAATATTTATATACACTATCGGTCTCACTGCTTCTGTGCGTTTCGCTCACATCATGTTTCAATGATGACGATGATGATAAGTTCGACAAAAAGGAATGGCAGCAGCGTAACGAGGCATACGTGGCGGATGCTCAACAGAGCGGTAAGTATATCACTCTGACTCCTCCCTGGGCACCCCAGGCCATATCGCTGGTGAAGTGGCATAACGACCGCGCGCTGACCGCCGGTAATCTTTCGCCTCTTGATAATTCGCTGTGCGATGTGAAGTATGAGTGTTTGGATATAGATGGCAAGGTTATTGATTCTTCATTCAATTCGACCACATATGGTGACTCAATCTACAGGTCACGTCCGTCAGCCAACATCACCGGTTTCTGGTATCTGGTCACTCAGATGCACGTGGGCGACACAGTTACGGCTGTCCTCCCCGCTATCTCAGCCTACGGTTCTACCAATTATGGTGATATCAAGGCCAACACGACATTGATATACAACCTGAAGCTTGTCGGCATACCTGCCTACGAGGTGCCGTTGGGCAAATAGGTATAATGCCTGCAGGCAGCTGATAAAAACAGATAATTAAACTATCGAATCACATCATTCTTCATAAGATAATTTATGAAATTCCCATATATAAATGTTTCGGCAGCTCTTGGACTTCTTATTCCGGGAGCTGTCATCGCTTTGGCCGCTACTGACGAGGTTCTCATCCCGACATTGCAATCCTCACCGGCGATAGAGTTCCGATTGCCGGCACTGCCGGATTCGGCCGTACTTGATGTCAATAAATTTGACAAAAACAATCTGTTGAAAAATGTAGTCCCCTCCAATTCGGAATTTTGGAAATCTCAACGTCAGGACTGGACTACAATCGTTCCCGATACCGCAGGCGTGTATCATCTCCCTTTGGCTACAGTAGGTAAGGATGAGGATACTGATGTCAGGATACATAAACTTCATGCCACGATAAGACCCGATGCTTATTTCTCAGGAAATATCAAGGTGTCGACCCCTCTGGCCGCTGCGTTGTATGTAAACGGCGAGAAAATATCGGACAAGGCCACACACGACAGTGTGCCTGTGGATTTTAAAGGGAAAATCAGGATTGAACCATATCGCGATACAGACATTGAACTTCATCTGCTTGCGGATAAATCCACTCCCGGCAATCCGGATGTCAAAATCAGTATCATACCCGATGAGGGAGCAAAAGAGGTCAATCTGCGATATAATCCGGAAAAACGTCAGTATGACATCATGTCTACCGTCAGCGCACCGCGTACATCATCGGTCAAGGTCAGCCCGGACGGAAAATATATGATTGTCACTACATCGGAAACTTCCGACGGCAAGAATTACACATATTCGTCTGACATCAGGGATTGTGTGTCAGGGAGCATAACAAGTCCTGATGTCGCCAACGGAATGAAATGGCTTGAAAGCGCAGGCAGTACCTTATACTATAATCAGGATAATGCGGACGGTTCATTCGATATTGTCACGCTTGAATATCCTGCAATGAAATATTCAACCATTGCACGTCATCTTCCTGCCGAGGCCAAAAAATATGTAATGTCCCCGACAGGTGATTATCTGATATACGAGACATCTGTCGAGGCGCCCAAGCCATCGGGAGTGATGAGACGGATTGAGAACCCGGACGACAGAATACCCGGCAATCGCGACCGTTCTTATCTGAGCATGATTCGTTTTACGGAGGGATTCTCCCGCCCTATAACTTACGGGGGTGCATCCACGACATTGGCTGACATCAGCAGTGACGGCCGGAAATTGCTCTATATAACTACTCGTGAGACACCGGAGCAGTATCCGTTCTATGACCTGAGTCTTGTGCAACTCGATGTCAATACATTGAAATGTGATACTCTTCTGGGGCATGAACCGAGTCTTATGACTGCCGTTTATTCCCCTGCCGGCGATAAGATTTTCATTACGGCGGGTCCCTCTTTCCACGGCGATTCCGGAGCAGCATGCGGAAACCATGAGATAGCCAATGACTTCGACATTCAGGGTTATCTCTATGATATCAAGAGTGCCGATGTTAAGCCAATGACATTGGATTTCGCCCCATCATTATCCGGTGACCCGGTATGGAACGCAGTGGATGGACAAATCTATTTCAAGGCTCAGAAAGGCTTTGATTCTCTCTTATATGCCCTCAATCCCAAAAGCGGGGCCATCCGTGAGCTCCCCGTCGAGATTGATTATATTCTGAATTTCAGCATCGGCAACCGCGAGAACCGTTATCTGGCTTATACCGGTATGAGTTATGAATATATGGGTCGTGCCTGTATGCTTGATTTAAAGACCGGCCGAAACAGAGTCATAGCAGACCCGGCTGCCGACCTGATAGCGGCTATTGATTTCGGCAAGTCCGAGATGTGGAGTTTTATCTCTCCGGACGGCACGCGTATCGAGGGCAGCTATACCTTACCACCGGATTTCGACAGCAACAAGAAGTATCCGATGATAGTATATTATTATGGTGGCACCACACCATCGACACATACCAATCATTCTCCTTATTCACCTCAGCTGTTCGCTTCCTATGGTTACGTCGTGCTGGTAGTCAATCCGTCGGGTACGATAGGATATGGTCAGGAATTTTCAGCCCGTCATGTCAATGCGTGGGGTGAACGGACAGCCGACGATATCATCCGCGGTACTCAGCAGTTCTGCGACGAGCATCCGTATATCGATAGAGACCGTATAGGATGTATCGGCGCAAGTTACGGTGGATTTATGACACAATTGCTCACAGCCAAGACCGATATTTATGCAGCCGCAGTCTCTCACGCCGGGATATCAAATGTCGCATCCTACTGGGGCGAAGGCTTCTGGGGGTACAGCTATAATTCCGTAGCCGCCGCAAAATCCTATCCGTGGAACAATCCTGAGGTCTTCACCCGCAACAGTTCTCTCTTTAACGCCGACAAGATACACACTCCGTTATTGTTACTCCACGGTTCGGTCGATACCAATGTACCGATAGGGGAGAGCATCCAGCTTTTCAATGCTCTCAAGATTTTGGGACGTGAGGTGGAATTTATTACTGTAGATGGTGAAAATCATATAGTGATGGATTTCGAGAAGCGCAAGGAGTGGCATGCCACGATAATGGCATGGTTTGAGAAGTGGCTTAAGGGTGATGGCCGCTGGTGGAACAGTATATATAAGTGAGATATTTACATCACATCCTGCTGATATACGCAGGAATGATTAAAGTACATAGCGACAACATTAAAAATACGATTTAACATCAATATCAATCTGCATGAAGAAGATAATATTGTTATTTGCTGTAATAATATCCCTGATGTCATCATGTGGCACCAACAAGCGTGATGCGGACGGGAATCCGATAGAGACTGAGGCTCAGTTGGACTCGGCGCGAAATGCCGGTCGAGAGGCCGCACGCAAGATAATAGTGCGTGAATGGACTGACTCGATGCAGTTTCAGAATGCCATACTCGAAGCCCGTGCTGCCAAGAGTAAGTATGAGATGGCCAACCGCCGGCAGAGTGTGGCGGCATTTGACTCCGCATTCATATCCACCATCCGCACAACACGCCCCGACCTTGCCCGGGAGCTGCAATAAATCTTGATTAATTTGAAGTATTACAAGGTTAATTCTTTATGAAGTCTTCAGATTGCCGTATATCACCAAGAAACTTAATAATCCTGTCGCTGATGTTTGTCATCAGCAGTATGACCGGGTATGCCATAGACAATCCCAAACGCGAGTTCAGAGGAGCGTGGCTGCACGTTATCGGACAGAGCCAATATCAGAATAAAACCACCAATCAGGCAAAAGCATATATCAGCGACCAGCTCGACAAGTTGCAGGCTGCCGGATGTAATGCTGTCATTTTCCAGGTACGCCCGACCGCCGACGCTTTATATGTCAGTGACCTCGAACCCTGGAGCGCGTGGCTTACAGGAAAGCGTGGCAAGGCTCCCAACCCTATGTGGGACCCTATGCAGTATACTCTTGAGGAGGCCCATAAGCGAGGTATGGAGTTTCACGCATGGCTCAATCCTTACCGTATAACATCCTCAACCAAAGACATCCTGCCTCTCTCTCACGATATCAATAAGCATCCCGAACGTTACGTCAAGTTTGACGGTAAGATATTTTTCAATCCGGCATATCAGGAGAATCGTGATTTTATATGCCGGGTCGTGGATGATATTGTCTTTCTCTTATACACATCGCCCAGCCCACCAAC
>CAMWRB010000024.1 GCA_947176545.1 uncultured Porphyromonadaceae bacterium | reverse complement strand
TTATCTTGTAGCCGAAGCGTGACGCTATCTGGGAGAAGTTGGTGATTTTCTCCGTGTCGGGTGTGTCATGTACGCGATATACGAAATTCTTGGCGCGACGACCGTTCTTGACCTTGCCTATAGATTCGGCTACCGTAAGGTTGGCCAGAAGCATGAACTCCTCGATAAGCTTGTTGGCATCTTTCGATTCCTTGAAGTATACGGACACCGGTTTGCCGTTCTCATCAATCTCAAAGCGGACTTCAGCGCGGTCAAATTCGAGCGCCCCCTGGTCATAGCGGCGCTTGCGAAGCTTTTTGGCCAGTTCATTGAGGGTATGCAACTCGTCGGCATAGTCACCTTTGCCGCTCTCGATTATCTCCTGGGCCTCCTCGTATGTAAACCGTCGGTCAGATTTGATGACAGTGCGACCGATACGATAGTTGATGACATTCGCCTCCTTGTCAAGCTCGAAAATAGCTGAGAATGTGAGCTTTTCCTCATTAGGACGCAATGAGCATATACCATTGCTGAGTCGCTCCGGAAGCATCGGAATGGTACGGTCCACGAGATATACACTCGTGGCGCGTTTCTCAGCCTCCTTCTCTATGACCGAACCGGGACGCACATAGTGGGTCACATCCGCGATATGCACACCCACCTCAACGTTTCCATTAGCCAACTGCCTGATAGACAACGCATCATCAAAATCTTTTGCATCGCGCGGGTCGATGGTGAAGGTCGTCACATTGCGGAAGTCCTCACGCTTGGCCACCTCCTCGGGTGTAATGCCGGCGTCGATTTTCTCTGCAGCTTTCTCCACATTTTCAGGATATTTGTAGGGCAGACCGAACTCAGCCAAGATAGCGTGCATCTCAGCGGTGTTCTCACCCTTGCGGCCGAGGATGTCCACTATCTCTCCACGCGGATTCATCTCGTCATCTCTCCACTGTGTTATCCGGGCTATGACTTTATCGCCACTTTTACCACCCTTGAGCGACTTACGCGGAATGATGATGTCGGCGGCAAGGTTTTTGGAGTCGGTGATGACAGCGGCATAATTCTTCTCTACCTGAAGCGTGCCGATAAACACCTGTTCCTTGGCTTCGAGTATCTCGATGACCTTGGCCTCCTGCTCCTGACCGGGACGCACGGCCGAAAGTTCGACAAGCACCCGGTCGCCATCGAGAGCGTGCATGGAGTTACGCTCGGCAACCATGATATGCTCTTCATCAATGATGACGGCATTCTTGCCGTTATGACGTCTGACAAATATACCTTCGGCCTCCACGGGGCGGAACACCTTGGCCTGATATTTGCCGACGCTGACTTCCATCAGCATATCGGCGGCCACAAGCGTATCGAGTATATTGATGACCGTGTTGCGCATGGACTGCTCATTGGCTCCTATGCCGAATGCAACCTGCTTATAGTTGAACGACTGCTTGCTGTTACTGCGCAAGAAGTCGAGTATCTTCTGTTCCAATTCCTGCTTGTTTACACGTCCGGGACGCGACTTGCTTTTCACTTTATTCATCTTATTTTGGTATTTACATTAGTATTGACACAGAGGTATATCACCATCCCGGCTAATACCCCCGCTATTATATTAACACTATTATTGCCTAAATATATCACACATATATCAAAAAATGTGCCAATGTCAAAAAAGGTGTATGACTGAACATCACCATAAACGGCATTCACATCTCTCCCCTGTCACGTAAGCGAAGAGTCACCGGAGCCACGGCTGACTATTCACCGGCTTGCTCAGGATGAAAGTATGCGTATATAATTCCCCCCTTGGCGCGTCCGACAGCCGCGGCAAGCTGCTCCGGACTTGCCTCCCGCACACGCGGGACACTCTTGAACTCTTTGAGAAGGGTTGCGGCCGTGGCAGGGCCTATACCCTTGATACCGTCAAGCTCCGAACGTACCTGTCCCTTGCTGCGACGATTGCGGTGGTGCGTTATGCCGAAGCGGTGGGCCTCGTCACGCAATCCCTGGATGACCCGCAGACTCGGACTCTTTTTGTCTATATAGAGCGGAAAACTGTCACCCGGAAAATAAATCTCTTCGAGTCGTTTGGCAATACCTACGAGCGCAACCGTCCCGCGGATACCCATCTCGTCGAAGGCCTCGACGGCGGCGCTCAGCTGACCTTTGCCGCCATCGACCACTACAAGCTGAGGCAATTCCTCACCCTCGGCCATCATACGAGTATACCGGCGATGAAGCACCTCTTTCATCGAGGCAAAATCATCCGCTCCGACTACGGTCTTGATGTTGAAATGACGATAATCTCGTTTGGAGGGCTTGCCGTTGCGAAACACTACACAACTTGCCACCGGATTCGTACCCTGAATATTCGAGTTGTCGAAACACTCTATGTGACGCGGCTGGACACTGAGACGGAAGTCTGCCTTCATCTGCTCCATCAGCCGCTCCACTCCCCTCTCCGGGTCGAGTGCATCCGCCTGTTTCTCCCGGTCATGCATATATTGCCGGGCGTTCTTGCTGCCGACTTCAAGTATCTTCAACTTGTCACCACGCTTGGGAACCACGAAGCTCACCCCTTTAAATTCGACATCCGGCTCAAACGGAACAATGACACTTGAGAATTTCCGGTTGAAGCGACGTCCTATTTCGGCTATCGCCATCGAAAGTATCTCCTCCGGGGTCTCTGCCAGACGGCGTTTATATTCCAGATTCAGACTCTGTATGACAGCTCCGTTGTGCAGGTGCATGAAGCATACATAGGCCGTCGTCGGATTTTCCACATATGCGAACACGTCAATTTCTCCGGTCTCCGTGCGCGCTATGACGGATTTGTTATTATACCGCTTCAGTATCTCATACTTCTCCTTGACGGCCTGAGCTTCCTCAAACCGCAATTCTTCGGCGAGGGCTGTCATCTCATTCTCCAGATGACGTTCCAGCTCGACGGTCTCACCCGACAGTATCTGGCGTACGCGCTTTATGGTCTCGCCATACTGTTCCTCATTTATCAACCCCCGGCAGCACCCGCCGCACTTATGGATGTGATAGTCGAGACACAACGAATATTTCCCGCGGGCTATACTTCGCGGGTCAAGTTTATGCCGGCAGCTGCGCAATGGATAAATCTCACGTATCAGTTCGAGCACGAGCCGTGCGCTCTGCGGATTGGCATAGGGACCGTAATAAGTCCCCGGCTCACTCTTGTCGCGCGTCATGTACACCCGCGGATAAGCCTCTTTGGTGACAACAATCCAGGGATAAGACTTGTCATCCTTAAGCAACACATTGTATCGGGGCTGATACTCCTTAATCATCGCGTTCTCGAGATGAAGGGCATCCTCTTCCGAGGGAACGACGATAAACCGCATATCGACGATATTGCGCACCAGCAGATTTGTACGCGTCGAGTCGTGGCGGCGGTTGAAATAGGAGGATACGCGGCGCTTCAGACGTTTGGCTTTGCCGACATATATCACCTGCCCATGCTTGTCAAGATACATATACACCCCCGGGGACTCAGGCAATGCGAGAATTTTTTCGCGCAACTGAGCGCCGGGACGATTATTGGCAATATCGTCGCGCGTCCGGTCTGGGGTTATTTCAATCCCGAAACCACCCTGCTCATCAATAGTGCGACCGACACCGGTCAGGATGTCGGTCGTATCATCATTTAATCTTATTTCTTCCGATTTCATCGAACAGAGACGTCCATTATCAATATTTCAGAAGCGATGTTATCTCACAATCTGCGGGAAGGTTGTCGCGACCGTTAAGCTCGGTAAGCTCGACGATAAAGTTGATATAGATTTTCTTCGGGTTCATCGACTTTACCAACTCATAGCAAGCATTCATCGTGCCTCCTGTCGCGAGCAAATCATCATGCAGCACGACGATGTCATCGGGTGTAATCGAGTCACTGTGCAGTTCTATGGTATCAACTCCATACTCCTTGGCGTACGCTTTCTTGATAGTCACGGAGGGGAGTTTGCCCGGTTTGCGTGCCGGAACGAAACCGCATCCCAACTCGTAGGCGAGAATCGAACCACCGATGAAACCGCGGCTTTCTATGCCCACAACCTTTGTAACACCTTTGTCACGATACAGGTCTGCGAGCTCTTTACTCATCAACTGTAACGCCTCACCATTCTTGATAAGCGTGGTCAAATCGCGAAACATGATACCCTTGGAGGGGAAATCAGGCACATCGCGGATTGTAAGTTTTAAATCTTCTAATTGCATAACACTTTTATTATTTAATTTTAAATATTTTCAATCTTTATCCACCCGCACTTTTGCCGGGCGTTTTCATAAAATCTTCGATTAAATCGGAAATTTGCAATTGTTCCACGTGGAACAATTTGACTATAATCTCCACATTTAATATATATTAGAAGCCGCATAAGAAACGGCATCCGCAATACTTCTGCATTATTTACGAAGTAAGACGAGCAGAATACTTACGTCGGCAGGAGACACCCCGGGTATGCGGGACGCCATACCAATAGTGGCCGGACGAATTTTTGTCAATTTCTGTCGCGCTTCTGTAGAGAGAGAGTGCAACGACATATAATCCATCGATTCGGGCAGACGCACATCCTCAAGACGTGCGGCCTTGTCAGCAAGTGCGCGTTCACGGACTATATAGCCCTCATATTTGACCAATATTTCAGCAGCCTCAACTATTTCATCGCGCAAATCAGCATCCAGACCTCCTATGAATGATTTTAGACTATCGAAGTGTTCGGACAAAGAAGAGAGCGTAATTTGGGGACGTCGCAGAAGTTCAATCATACGGGTGCCCCCTTTCAACGGTTCGCAACCGCACGATATAAGCCGGCTATTGACCTCATCGTCCGGACTGACTTTCGTTTCGCGAAGATGCTCAATCAACGCATCACGTTGCGCACGCTTGCGAAGCATGACATCACGTCGCTCATCATCGACAAGACCAATCTCATATCCGAGGGGAGTCAGACGCATATCGGCATCATCCTGACGCAACAATATACGGAACTCAGCACGAGACGTAAACATACGGTAGGGTTCATCAACACCTTTGGTCACAAGGTCATCAATCAGCACTCCTATGTAAGCCTTATCACGACCCAATATGACCGGTGTCTCACCACGTAAAGCCCGCACGGCATTGATACCGGCCATCAACCCCTGGGCTGCCGCCTCCTCATAACCGGTTGTGCCGTTAATCTGGCCGGCAAAATAGAGTCCTCCTATGAGTTTGGTCTGCATATCATGCGTAAGCTGGGTCGGAGGAAAATAATCATACTCGATAGCATAACCGGGCCGATAGAGATGAACGTCGCGAAGGGCATCTATCCTCTGTAAGGCCTCAACCTGAACAGGCCACGGCATACTGCTTGAAAAACCGTTGATATAATATTCCTGAGTAGTCTCCCCCTCGGGTTCAAGAAAGAGCTGATGACTCTCCTTGTCGGCGAATGTCGTTATCTTCGTCTCGATTGAGGGACAATACCGCGGACCGATACTGCGGATTTGACCATTATATAATGGCGAATCATCGAGATTGTCATAAAGCACCTTGTGAACCTCCGGAGAGGTATGCGTGATATAACATGCACGTGGCGTCAATATTCTCCCTACGCCGGGGAGGAAAGAGAATTTATGAAAGTCGCGCTCTATGATAATATCACCCGTAGCATCATCCTTCGCAACAGAGTCATCTCCCCACTGCTCTTCGCAGAGGGAATAGTCTATGGTGCGACCATCTATGCGTGCGGGCGTACCGGTCTTCATTCTCCCGGATTCAAAACCGAGGGCATTCAGCTGTGCAGTCAATCCCTCGCTCGAAGGCTCTGCTATACGTCCTCCTGGCACCTGAGTACGTCCGAAATGCATCAGACCGCCGAGAAATGTACCGTTGGTCAGAATAACCTTCGGCGCCACAAATTCTACCCCCAGAGAGGTCCTGACACCGGTCACACGACTGTTCTCCTTGTCGAGCATCAATGCGGTCACCATATCCTGATAGAGATACAGATTGGGCATATTCTCGAGCAATTCCCGCCACATCTCGCTGAATTTGACTCTGTCGCTCTGCACACGAGGTGACCACACGGCGGGGCCTTTCGAACGATTGAGCATTCTGAACTGTATAGCAGTCCTGTCGGCTACAATCCCCATCAGACCGCCGAGCGCATCAATCTCGCGCACGATTTGACCCTTGGCAATACCACCGACAGCAGGATTGCACGACATCTGCGCAATTCTGTTGAGGTCTGCGGTTATCAGCAGAGTCTTCGCACCGAGGCGCGCGGCCGCAGAGGCCGCCTCACATCCGGCATGGCCGGCACCGACTACTATAACATCATATTCAAATGTCATACTTCACAACATTAAGAGAGCCTCGTCTTCCGCCGCTTCCATCTGCTCACGTTCGCCGGGACCCTTGTCGTTCAGACCGCAAAGATGCAACACCCCGTGTACGATGACACGCAACAGCTCCCTGTCGTATGACTCACCGAGTTCTTCGGCATTGCTGCGAACGGTATCGAGCGAAATAAGCATATCACCGTTGATGACATCATCCTCCGTATAATCAAAGGTGATGATATCGGTATAATAGTCGTGGTTGAGAAATTGACGATTACACTCCAGAATCTGCTCGTCGTTGGTAAAACGGTAACACAAATCACCGATACGGTAATCATATCGGGCGGCGACACGCACGAGCCACTGAGAGATATGCTCCAAATTTATGGAGGGCATCTCGACACCCTCTGCCTGATATTCTATCATAGACTATTAGAAATAAATTCAAGACACAAATATAATAAAAATAGATTAACAATTCAAGAGTCATTTCAGCGGCACATAATCCGGTACACAAATCATGTACCAATCCATATTTACCGACGGACCACATGTGAATCCGTACTCCGACAAGGCCTGTGAGATTACAAAATATTCCGAGTATTCACCCGAATTCTCCGGAATATTCAATTCTCAGCGCACTAAAAACCTGCCCATAAACATATATTCTTTTGGTTATCAATATTTTAAATCACAATAAAACATTCCGGCAGAAATACAGAAAGAGGTTAAAAAGAGCGACGGAACGGCACACTGTGTCCGTTGTCTGAACCTTGTCAATAAGTTTTTGCTAAAAAATTAAAAAATGAGAATTTACATTTGCAAATTGTTGTAACTTTTCACTAACTTTACGATTTGAAAGATTAGCTCTGAACAGAGCCTCAATCACGAGTCCGGCAGACGAGGTTCAACAGTAAGTCTGCCACGATTTCAAGCACGGCATTCCCATCAACGTTATTACATAAAATATTCTAACTGTACATCTGATGTCACCGAACGACAATTCCACGACATATCATATACCGGCATTGTTGAGCCGGACAATCGAGGGTCTCGACATACATCCCGACGGCGTCTATGCGGACGCCACATTCGGGGGAGGCGGACACTCACGCGCCATTCTTGCCCAACTCGGCAGGGACGGCCGGTTATACGGTTTCGACCGCGATACGGACGCTATGGTCAATATCCCGGAGGGGGATGACCGATTCACTTTCGTGTTATCAAACTTCAAGTACATGCGCAACTTCATGCGCTATTACGGTATAGAAAAATTTGACGGCATAATCGCTGACCTCGGAGTCTCTTTCCATCACTTTGACGACGCCTCACGCGGCTTCTCCTTTCGGGAGGATGCGCCACTCGATATGCGTATGAACCGCAATGCCGCACAAAGCGCCAAAGACATAATCAACGGAGCCGACGAGTCTAAACTTGCTGAAATCCTGCGTCTGTACACCGACCTGAAAAACAGCCGTCAGATTGCTGCAGCCATAGCCCGCCGACGCCTCCTCTCCCCTATCGAAACCACGGGACAACTGACCGAGACCGTCACACCCCTGCTCAATCCGCGCAACGTCAAGAAAGAGCTGGCTCAGGTGTTTCAGGCTCTGCGCATAGCCGTCAATGACGAGATGGGGGCACTCGAACAGTTCCTGTCATCTACTCCGGAGATGCTGCGCAAGGGGGGTCGCCTCGCCGTGCTCACATACCACTCGATTGAAGACCGTATGGTCAAGAACTTCATGCGCACAGGCAATATCGCCGGCATACAGGATAAAGACTTCTTCGGAGTCGCCAAAACTCCCTGGAAACTCATAACGCGCACTCCTATAACGGCCGATGCCGAGGAGGTGGAACGCAATCCGCGCTCACGGAGTGCCAAACTGCGTATCGCACAATTCAATCCTACAGATAATGGCTAAGCAGAAAAAAAGCAAGAAGACATCATCCACATGGGTATCTGACCTCAGGTACGGACGTTATGTTTCCCTCGAATTCTTCAAACATAACGCCTGGCTGGTAGTAGCCATGCTGGTCGTAGTCATTTCACTTATCGGATTGCGATACAAGACGAAGACCAAGATGCAGGAAATCAAGACACTCACCAAGCAACTCAAACAATCCGAGTCGGCCAAACTGCAGGAAAAGGCCGCATACATGACCCTCATCCGCGAGACGGAAATGAAACGCCTCGTCAATGAGAAGCACCTCGGACTCGTATTTCAGGAGCAACCCCCATACGAAGTGGATTCCTATACCAAATAAATAACATGAAACAATCCTTTCACATTATATATAAGATATAAAACACCATGCCCGCAGCTGCCAAAAAGAAAAAGAAGAACAATAAAGCACAGGTCGTATTCCGATACGGTCTGGTGACCGTCGCTTTTGTAATATTCGGCATGTTCGTCATCGGCAAGCTCTTCACCACAACGGTCGTAGAAGCCGGCGCTTGGAACGAGCGCGCCCGCCGAGACTTCTCACGGATTGATACACTGAGTCCGGAACGAGGCGACATTCTGGCTGACAACGGCAATATATTAGCCTGCAACCTGAAAGTCTATGACATAAAGGTGGACTTGCGTCACAACAAGATTATTGGCAAACCGATACCGTGGCCTTCAATCGATTCACTTGCAGACTCGCTCGACTTCTACTTCCCGCGTGTCAGAAATCTGGCCGAGTTGCCGCGCGATTCCTTCAACAAATACTCATGGCACGCCAAGCTCAAGACCGAGTTCGAACGCCCGGACAACAAGCGTAAACGTGCTCTCGTGCTGGTCAAAAAGGGGACGGTCGAGGATTTCGAGCAGGTTGCTCACTGGCCATATTTCAATCAGTTCAAAGGGAAAGGCTTCCGCAATCCCCTATACAAAGAGGAGAGAAACGTACGCATATATCCGTTCGGACGGATGGCATACCGCTCAATCGGACGTGTCAATGAGAATACTAAAGGTGAAATCCACGGATATTCCGGACTTGAGAATGACCTCGACTCGCTGCTATACGGCAAGGAGGGCTACGCCAAGAAGGTGACTCTCACCAGCGGTATCGCCAACTGGGTCACCAAACCCACACAACGTGGTTACAACATACAGACCACCATCAATATAGACCTTCAGGATATGCTTGAGGAGCAACTGCACAACATATGCCGCGAAGCCAATGCCGAATGGGGTACGGCCATACTTATGGAGGTGGCTACCGGAGAGATTAAGGCGGTAGCTAACCTACAGAAGATTGACGACCACTACGGGGAAGCGCTCAACAGGGCAGTGCGCGGATTTGAGCCCGGTTCGGTCATGAAACCCATATCGATGATGATAGCGTTCGAGGACGGGCTTGTCAAGTCAGTGAACGATGGTATAGACTGCTCCCCTTTCCAGCGCACTACAGACCCTCATGCTCCATCGTACAAGACTATGAAGCAGGTCATAGAGATGTCGTCCAACACCGGTATAGCACGCGTCATTTTCCGAGGATATGCCTCCGACCCGGCCAAATATTATGACCGTCTGGCACAAATAGGATTTTTCGAGCCTCTCCATTCGGGCATCGCCGGCGAGGAGACACCTCATGTGCGCCGGCTCCTCCCCACTGACGGACGTGGCAACAATATCACAATGACGGCAAGACATCTCGACCTCGCGCGTCAGGCCTACGGCTACAACACCACCGTCCCTCCCATATACACGCTTGCCATATACAATGCCATAGCTAACGGCGGTAAGTTTGTCCGCCCTCATATCATGAAGCGCCTCATTGGTGAGGATATGGACTCAGTACTCCCCATAACATACGTCCGTGACCGCATATGCTCCGAGGAGACAGCTGAAAAGGTACGTATCTGTCTCAAAGAGCCGGTATGGGGAGAACATGGGACGGCACGTGCTGTACGTGACGAGCGTGTCGTCATCGCCGGCAAAACCGGTACGGCATATCCCGTCATGGAGAATGGCGGTGGATATGACAAGTCCAAACGCCGCTACGCGTTCGCCGGATTCTTCCCCTACGATAATCCGAAATACTCATGTATGGCTCTCGTGCTCGCACCGAGCGGCACCAGCGCAAACAAAACATCAGGACAGGTGGTCAAGAACATGGCTCTCAAGATGTATTCGCGCGGTATGCTCGACAATGTCTCTACATATACCAACTCACGTCGGGACGACACACCGTTGATGTCGGCCAGCGTCAAGGTCGATAACCAGAACACCACATCGGCTGTCAATGTCCCCAAAGCGCGCATCATCAAGACCGAACAACCACGGGCGGCCGAACAGCTCAATGCCGTACCCAACGTAGCGGGATTTGAC
>CAMWRB010000023.1 GCA_947176545.1 uncultured Porphyromonadaceae bacterium | reverse complement strand
GCGACCCTCAGCTTGGAAGGCTGATGCTCTATCGACTGAGCTACTTCCGCAGAAGAGAAAATAGTGGGCGAAGATGGATTCGAACCACCGAAGGTATAAACCAGCAGATTTACAGTCTGCCCCATTTGGCCACTCTGGTATTCGCCCTTTTGGTGTCATCGTTCTCAACAATGACATCACAAAAGTAATACTTTTTTTTCAATCCCACAAAATTATTCCGACATTTATTGAAAAAAGTGCGAAAAAAGTGCAAATATAAAATCCGACAAAAACTAATATCGCGAGTCAGCTACGCCCTGCCGGATTGAAGGGATTAGCAATGTCAGACACGTCTGATGCGTCAGACGTGTCTGATTATCACAGATAGGTTTCCGTATAAAATTGAAATTACACTGAAATTTATAGAATATGTGGTAAATTCTCCCAATTAGTTGCCTTGTATCAATAAATTTCATTATTTTTGAAGATATTAGTATCAGGGATATGGACGCGAATACATTTCTTAAGAATAAGGGTGGCTATAGAAACCTTAGGGTTTACCGGATAGCCGAAGTTGTATATGACATCACGTTCTATTTTGCTCATCATTACCTTGATATTCGTGACCGAACAATAGACCAGATGATTCAGGCAGCCCGCTCAGGCAAACAGAATATTGCCGAGGGGAGTATGTCTGCAACAACATCTACGGAGACAGAAATAAAACTGACAAATGTTGCTAAAGCCAGTCTTGAAGAGCTTCTAATTGATTATGAGGATTATCTAAGAGTCAGAAACCTATCATTGTGGAGCAAAGAGAATTCGCGTTATCACCGGTTGAGAGAATATTGCCGAAGTAATTCTGTCATACAGAGTTATTCAGAGTTGTTGCCGCGTATAAACGATGAAGAAATTTGCAATTTATGTATCACTTTGATACACCAGGCAACATACATGCTAAGGCGATTGATTGAAAGACAGCAGAAGATGTTTTTAGAGCAGGGTGGTATAAGAGAGAGAATGACCCGTGCACGGCTTGAATATAGAACCGGTCAAAGGGATTTTAAATAGTTATACTGACACAATGATTCTGATATTCTGACTTGTCAGACTTTTCAGACGTGTCAGACCAATTGTATGGGGAGTAAAAATCGCGGCAGGCAAACAATTTGAGTATAAATTTCATTTTAACTATAAGAGAATATTTATAAATATCATCCACATTTATGACAAATATAAAATCAATCGGTATTCTGACTTCCGGCGGTGATGCTCCGGGTATGAATGCAGCTATCCGTGCGGTGACGCGTGCGGGAATATTTGCGGGTTATCGTGTATATGGTATCTACCGAGGCTATCGTGGCCTTATCACAGATGAGATTCAGGAGTTTTCGACTCAGAATGTCTCCAACATCATTCAGCGAGGGGGCACAATATTGAAGACAGCCCGTTGCGCGGAGTTTCAGACTCCGGAGGGCCGTCAGTGTGCCTATGACGTATTGCGTCGTCATGAGATAGATGCGCTTGTGGTAATCGGTGGTGACGGCTCTCTGACGGGAGCACGCATATTTGCCAATGAGTACTCATATCCTATCATTGGTCTGCCGGGCACGATAGACAATGACCTGTATGGTACGGACTCTACAATAGGTTATGACACAGCCCTCAATACAATTATGGATTGCGTCGATAAGATACGCGACACAGCGACTTCCCACGAGCGCCTGTTCTTTATCGAGGTGATGGGTCGTGATGCAGGATTCCTCGCGCTCAACGGTGCTATAGCTTCCGGCGCTGAGGCCGCTATCATTCCTGAGATTTCAACTCAGGTTGACCAGCTCGCAGAGCTGATTCAGAACGGATTCCGCAAGTCGAAGAACTCCTCGATTGTTCTTGTAGCGGAGTCACCAATCACAGGTGGTGCTATGGGGCTTGCCGAACGTGTGAAGGCTGAATATCCCGGATATGACGTGCGTGTATCGATTCTGGGTCATCTGCAAAGAGGCGGTAGTCCGACTGCCTTTGACCGTATCTTGGCTTCCCGAATGGGTTCAGCGGCGATTGATGCCCTGCAGGACGACCAGCGTAATGTCATGATTGGTATCAAGAATGATGAAATTGTGTATGTGCCCTTTACCAAGGCCATCAAGAATGACAAGCCGATAAACCGCGAACTGCTGGCCACATTGCGCCGCCTGTCCATATAATCCGTGTAGCATACGGATGATTGGCATGATTTTTGCATAGAAAGGATATAGAAAAGTCAATATAATCACCGGATGTAAATACTGACGGTCAGAAAAGAGTGTGAGTGATATTCCTCACGCACGGCAGTATGACATCCCATACATGAAAGGAAAAGATATAATGAGTGAAAATAAAGAAGAGAAAGTAGGCCCGAACAAGTATGTGAGTTATACCTATAAGCTTACCGATGCCACAGACGGTGCATTGCTTTTTGAAGTTCCCGCCGATGCTCCCGATGAGTTAATCTATGGTGTGAGTCAGGACGTGGTGCCCGGTCTTATTGCGGCTCTCGATGGTCTGGGTACAGGTGACCGTTTTGAAATCACTTTACCACCGGCAGCTGCGTTCGGTGACCGTTACGAAGAAAATGTAGTTACTCTTGAGCGTCAGATTTTCGAGCGGGACGGTAAGCTGGCCGAGGAGGTTATGGTCGGTGCATTATTGCCGATGATGACAGCCGAAGGGTTGCGCATACAGGGTAAAGTGCTTGAAATCACCGACAAGCACATCAAGATGGACTTTAACCACCCGTTTGCCGGCAAGACAGTGACATATGCCGGTGAAGTCATTGAGGTGCGCGATGCCACACCAGAGGAGATAAAGGGTGCCGAAGGTTGTGGCGGATGCTGCGGAGGTGGCTGTGGCGAGCATGAAGGCGGTTGCTGCGGTGGTGAAGGCCACACTGACGACGGCAAGTGCTGCGGAGGATGCCACTAATCGTAAATGTTTGATACAGGTAAATATATTAGGTGAATATAGTAAAAGCGGAGTCGTTTCTTGTCATGGATACGACTCTGCTTTATTTATACACGTAATCCCATACTCACGGTAATAATGAGAATAAGCTAATCCCTCCAATCCGGCAGGGTGCAGCTGACTCGCGATATTATTTTTTTTATTATTTTTGCAACCGTAATCATAGAGCTTTGTCATAAATGCAGATTAATATGCCGACCGGCGAATTCGTACCTCCTCAGAAGGTCTCCGCCGATTTCTATATAGAAAGTCCGATGGCTGTCATATCGGGAATTAAGAATATCATTTTTGACCTCGGCGGGGTGGTCATTAACCTCGACCGTAATCGCGCTGTCGCTGCACTTCAGGAGCTCGGTCTCGCCGAGGCTGACACGCTGCTGGGCCTGTACCGTCAGGAAGAACCCTTTCTGGGACTGGAGACGGGACGTGTCGAGGCCGGGGAATTCTTTGACTTGATTCGCTCAAGATGTCCGGGTGCTACCGATGCTCAAATCACCTGCGCTTTCGACCGATTTCTCATAGACATACCGACAGAACGACTTGCTCGGCTCAGATATATCAGGCGCGCCGGATACCGGACTTTCGTACTCTCCAACACCAATCCGGTGATGTATAACGGCTGGATAACCAATGCATTCCGCGGAGAGGGACTCACCATCAACGACTACTTCGACGGCATCGTGGCAAGTTTTCAGGAGCTGACATGCAAACCGGACCCTGCCATATTCCGCATCCTTCTCGACAGATACCGTCTTAACCCGGAGGAGACACTGATGCTCGATGACTCTGAGGACAACTGTCAGGCGGCTCGTTCGGTCGGAATGCAGGCTGTCAGAATCGGAGACACCGATAGCGACGACATGCTGGCCGTGACATCACGGCTTCCTCTCATCAACCCCATTGAGCCGAAATGAGCCGCATCGCTACCGTAGGAACATTCGACGGTTGCCACCGGGGACATAAAATGGTGCTCGACACCCTTATGACTCTTGCCGGAAGCCGGAATCTGTCACCTCTGGTCATCACATTCAGCAATCACCCCCTCCAAGTGATTGCTCCCGAGAGAGCACCCCGGTTTCTATCGACTCCGGAACAGAAAAAGCACCTCCTCTCACACTGTGGAGCGGAGACTGTGATGCTCGATTTCACTCCGGATTTGTGTAATCTCACCGCACGACAGTGGTTTGAACGTCTTCGCGATGAGTATGATGTCCGTGTTCTCGTGCTCGGCTATGACAACACCTTCGGACGCGACGGACGGTCGCTCTCACCCGATGACTACGTACGTATCGGACGTGAGGCCGGTATTGAGGTGGTCATTGCTCCGGCCGTACCGGGGTGTTCCTCCACGGCGGTGAGAAAAGCCGTCTCACTCGGAGATATGCAGACGGCCGCCGATATTCTGGGCCGACCCTATACACTGACGGGCACCATCAATCATGGCGACAGAATCGGTTCAACAATCGGAATACCGACCGCCAACCTGCAACCGGCAAACGGAATGGTCATACCCGCCAACGGTGTATATGCGGCATATATCAGAATTCCCGACGGCGAATACCGGCAGTGTGTGGTCAATGTGGGCCACCGTCCGTCGCTCGATGACTCATTCACTCACCGGCTGCGCATCGAGGCTCACATCCCCGGATGGCAGGGTAACCTCTACGACGCGACTACCGAACTCCTATTTGTCTCAAAAATACGGGATGAGCAAACCTTTGATACGCTTGATAAACTGAAGGCTCAAATCGACCTTGACATATCAGCCATGCGAGCCATACTGGCCCGGAAGCCGGCCGTGAGTGTCATAATTCCGGTCTACAACGGGTCAAAGTACCTGCACGAGACCATTCATTCCCTTATGGCTCAGACGCGTACCGACTGGGAGGCATTGCTGGTGGATGATAGCTCTACAGATGATAGTCTCACCATCATATCCGACTACGCCCGCAGAGACAGCCGCATCCGTGCATATACCAAACCTAATGAGGGATTTGCGACATACGGCATCAAGTTCGCACTCCCACATGCCCGCGGACTCTACACCCAATATATGTCGCAGGATGACCTGCTGAGTGCCGACTATTTTGCTGTCGCGCTCGAGGTCGCACAAAGTTCGGAAGATATCGATGCGGTATTGCCGCTCATGCGCAGCTGGAGCCGACGGGACGGCACTCCCCTGCAGGGTGTACAATATCCCACACCTTCTGCGGGAATATGTCTTACGGGACATCAGGCGTTTATCCTCTCGCTCAACTGGCAAATCAACGGATTCGCTATGTTCCGCACCGAGATGATGCGTCAGCTTGGTGTCAGTACTACCTATCTCAATGATGATGAGTACGACACACGCCGGCTATATCTGACCTCCCGCAGAGTGTGTACCGCTCCCTGCACGTTCTATTATCACACGGGCAATGCAGATGCAATCTCACGACGTTGGCGACCGGCTATGACCGGATATATAGCTTGTGATGCCAAACTCCTGACGCTCGCACTTGACCACGGACTCGATACGCCCGAGGTCCGTATAGAGATAGGACGCCGACTTGCCGACGACGCTCTGCGGGTATATGACATCGCAAGGAAATCCGGAGCCGGCCGACACGACATTAGCAGGATAGCCCGTGAAATACGGGCTACAAGACATATCTGGAATGTCAGGGGGGTTAGCCGCAGAATGAGACTCAAACTATTGACCATTACAATTTTTTTTACTATCTTGCACCCTCAATCATAAACCCGCAGCTCCTGAGATAATCACAGCTCAACAACGAGATAAAAGAATGGAAAATATCGAGATAATCAACTTTGCCGCCTCACCATCGCTCGTGAGTCGCTACATGCTGGAACTCCGCAACATACATATCCAGAAAGACCCGATGAGGTTTCGTGCCAACCTGGACCGTATCGGACAGATAATGGCCTATGAAATATCCAGACGCCTCAACTATCACGACACTGAGATTGAGACACCTCTCGGAAAGTGTATCTGTCAGGACATCTCCGACAGAATCGTTCTGGCCACCATACTCCGCGCCGGACTCCCGTTCCATCACGGATTTCTCAACTATTTCGATAAGGCCGAGAATGCCTTTGTCAGCGCATACCGCCGTTATAAGGAGAAAGGGGACTCGTTTGATGTGCTCATAGAGTATCTCGCCTCCCCCTCGATTGAGGGCAAAACGCTGATACTCGTAGACCCGATGCTTGCTACCGGTTCCTCTATGGAGCTGGCATACAAGGCGCTCCTCAGCAAGGGCACACCGGCTCACATTCATGTTGCCTCTGTCATAGCTTCACGTCAGAGCGTCGAGTATGTATGTACCCACTTCCCGGCCGACAAGACGACCCTCTGGATAGGAGCCATCGACGATGAAGTCAATGCCCACTCCTATATCGTGCCCGGACTCGGCGACGCCGGTGACCTCGCATACGGAGAGAAAGAGTAACCCCCGACTTTAAAGACCTTAGCGACTCTAAAAGCCCGGAGACCCAACGACCTCAAAGACCTGAAGACCCCGAATGAGACTCCAATCCATCGACATACTCAACTTCAAGAATATCGCGGACGCATCCCTGACCATGTCACCGGGTCTCAACTGCTTTTTGGGACTCAACGGCATGGGCAAAAGCAATCTGCTCGAAGCCATACACCTGTTGTGCCTGGCACGCGGGATGTCGTCAATACCGGAGTCTCAGCTCATCCGTCACGGGGAGTCGCTGATGTCGGTCAAGGGAACATTCATAATGGAAGGCGACCGCGAGGAGAAAATTTCGGCCGGTCTCATCAAGGGAAAGGGGAAATCGCTCAAACGCAACGGCAAGGAGTATGAACGCATATCACAACATATAGGCCGCTTCCCGCTGGTCTGTGTCACTCCGGCCGACGCTATGCTCGTCATCGGTCCGGGCGACGGACGCAGACGGCTTATGGATATGGTCATCTCCCAGGCGGACAAAGGATATCTTGCACACCTAATCCGCTATAACAAGGCTCTTGAGTCGCGCAACCGTATGCTGCGTGCCGGAGTACGCGACAATCTCCTGTATGAATCGGTGGAGAACGGCATGCAGGAGGCCGCTCAGGCTATCCATTCAGCCCGCCGGCAATGGATTGATGAGATTGCCCCCTCGCTCGAACTATATTATCAGCGTATCGCCGGCAATGACGAGCAGGCCACCATGACATACCGCAGCGTGCTCAACGACGCGTCGCTGCAGCAGGTGCTCGCCGAATGCCGCGCCAAGGATATCGCTCTCGGATTCTCATCGCAAGGCATACATCGCGATGACATAGCAATGGGGCTGGGACAATATTCGATGCGACGTCTCGGCAGCCAGGGACAAATCAAGACATACAATATCGCTCTGCGACTTGCCATCTTCGACTTTCTAAAGCAGGCCGGCGGAATAACACCCCTCCTGCTCCTCGATGACATCTTCGACAAACTCGATGCCGACCGTGTAGCGCGGATTATCCACATAGTCAGCGAGTCGGACAACTTCTCCCAAATCTTTGTCACCGATACCAACCGCACACACCTCGACGACATAACGCGCCATATCAAGCACGACGCCCGCCTCTTCGAGGTCAGCAACGGACACTTCTCACTTATAGAACACCTCGATGCAACGACTTGAACCGACACCTATAGGAGACATACTGCGGCTCGCTATCCAGGACTCTCAGATGAGTCAGCACTTTGACGAGCTGAGAGCCGCTGACTTCTGGCCTCACATTGTCGGACCCGAAATAGCCGACCGTTGCCTGAAACCATACATCAACGGCGGCAAGATGAGCATCCGTGTCCCCGACGCCGCCCTGCGGCAGGAACTCACGATGAGCAGGACAAGCATCATGCGCGAGTTCAACCGGCTGGCCGGCAAAGAGGTCGTCAGACAGCTGCGCTTCTACTCATAATCACAGTACGAAATATCAGTCACATATATGACAGAAACCCAACCATATACTCACCACATACCCGTACAGCTGAGATTTAACGACATCGACATTCTCGGCCACCTCAACAACACGGTCTATTTCTCACTCTTCGACCTGGCCAAAGCCCGCTATTTCGCGGCCACACGACGTGGCAACATGGACTGGCAAAAGGTCGAATGCGTTATAGCCAATGTCAATTGTGCATACATCAATCAGGTGCGCTTCGGCGAGAATATAGAAATCTATACGCGCTGCAAACATGTCGGCGACAAGAGCTTCATACTCGACCAGCTGATGGTCAATGTAGATACCGACGAAGTCAAGGCCCGCTGTGAGACCGTCATGGTGTGTATAGACCCGGCCAAAGGGGTGTCCGTACCGGTATCAGACTATTGGCGGCAATGTTTCGCAGACTATGAAAATAACCCCACATTATTGGAGAAGAAATGACTGCTGACTATAAATCCATAATCGAAGCCGAGGCCGACGCCATTCGCGGTATTCCTGTCTCAGCCGCCTACGATGATGCCGTGCGGCTTATAGTGGAACGTGTCCATCAGCGCGGTGGAAAGCTCGTGGTCACCGGCATGGGTAAAGCCGGTCAAATCGGCATGAATATTGCCACAACCTTCTGCTCGACCGGCACACCGGCAGTCTTCCTGCATCCCGCCGAGGCACAACACGGCGACTTGGGAATACTGCAACCCAACGACCTGATGCTTGTCATTTCCAATTCGGGCAAGACACGCGAAGTGCTCGAAGTGCTCCAATTGGCCCACCGGTTGAACACTGACCTCCCCGTCATTGTTATAACCGGAGACGGCACAAGTCCGCTGGCTGAGGCAGCCGATGTGCTCCTGCTTACCGGAGGTGCGCCCGAAGTCTGCCCGCTCGGACTGACACCGACAGTCTCGACTACGGTTATGACCGTCATTGGCGACCTGCTCGTCGTCTCTGTGATGAAACGTATCGGCTTCACAGCCGAACTGTACGCCCTACGTCACCACGGCGGATACCTCGGACAGAAAGCCGGACGGAAAGCCTGCGAAAAACAATAACACCGATAGATAGAATAAACATACCTTTCAGCAACATAATATGAGCCACATACCACTCCCGATTGACCTCAACCGACTCGACAAGAAGAGCCCGGATACCGAAGTAATCCACAATGTCATCGAAGCACGCGATACAGCCCACAAACTCATCACCGAAGAGAGATACATCGACGCGCTCGAACGAATTGTCACCGCTATGCGCGAACTCAGGGCTTTCTCTGATTTTGACAACGTCGAGTTCAAGGCCATCTTCGCTGCACTCCTCTTCGACCTTGCCGAGGTACACTTCCTGCTCAAGGACTACAAGCAGAGCGAGAAGGAACTCGACACGCTCTTCAAGGTGCTTGAAAACCTGCTGCGTGAAGACGCCGACCGCTTCGGACCCTATCATATTCTGGCTATGGAGCTGTCTACCAGAATACTGCGCTCGCGCAAGAAAGCGATGGACCTCCTTATCAAGCAGCGTATAGCTGTCGATGCACTCTACGAAAAGGTCAATTCCGGTGTCGTAGCCGCTACGGACCGACTCGTCGACTCACTCCATAAGGTCGCCGAATTGCTCGGAGCTGCCGGCGACTACAAGGCCGCTCTCAAATTCTTTGCCGAAGCTATCAAATTCTCCAAGAAACGCACCGGCAAGGTCACCCGCAAGGAGATTAAGATGACTATTCAGATGGCCGAGACCATGATGCGCGTCAAGAGCATGACACCGCGCGCCAAACGCCTCCTGCAGGCCGTTCTCCCCCACGCTATCTCTCTTGAAACCATCGAACTCGAAGAGGAAATCATCGCACTCCTCGAGATTATAGACGGCGAGAAGGCTCAGGAACCACGTTGGAAGACGTTCCTGCACAACATAGTCCGTCCGGCCAAAAACAAAATCAAATAACTACGGATATGGCGACTGTTCTCAACACAAACGGGGCCGAGCTGCCTATCCCGACAATCATTGACAAGGATACATTCCGGTGTGCCATCATCACGGCTGAATGGAATCCGGACATCACCCATACGCTCCGCGACGGCGCAATCGCTGTGCTGCATAATGCCGGAGTGGATGACTCACATATCTCTCTCTATGACGTGCCGGGCACTATCGAGCTTGTCAATGCCGCAGCGGCTGTCATCAACAATTCCGAAGTTGATGCAGTCATAGTCATAGGATGCGTCATACGCGGCGACACTCCCCACTTCGACTATGTATGCCAACACACGGCACAAGGTGTGGCCGAAATCAATGCCCGCGGCACGACACCGGTCATCTTCGGCGTCCTGACCGTCGAAAACCTGCAGCAAGCCTGCGACCGTGCCGGCGGCTACCTCGGCAACAAAGGCTCGGAAGCAGCCGTCGCCGCCATCGCCATGGCCAACCTACACACCCGACTTCGTTTAGGGTAAGCCCTCTTGTCATTTCTTTTCTGACGAATCAGGTCGAGTTCTTCCATTGTGTCAAACTTTGGAGCAGAAAACAGCGCCCTTATCTCAGAAGTATATCCCAAAGCCATAGCAAGCTTAATTAGCGATTCGAATGCAATAAGGCCTTTCTGCTCAAAACGTGCTACTGAAGATAACGGCACTCCTGACAGCTCGGCAATACGCTGTCGGGTGATATTTTTCTCAACTCTACGTTTGCGAAAATTCTCGGCAACCTGCTGCATGATGTCATCAGGATTATCAAGCGTAAAGCCTTCTAATACAGATAATATATTATCACTATTTCCTGCCGTATTCATAATACTGCCAATATTATACTACAAATATAATAAAATAATCGGATACTACAAAGCGCTTGGAACTTAATAAATCCCCGTCATTCAATT
>CAMWRB010000022.1 GCA_947176545.1 uncultured Porphyromonadaceae bacterium | reverse complement strand
ACCCACGACCTTTTCGTTACGAATGAAATGCTCTACCGACTGAGCTATTGCGGCATTTTGTCCTCCGTTCACATATTGTGAAGATGACTATACAAAGTTATTAAAAAAAAACTCTCTGACCAAAAAATAGATACAATATTTTATGTTAATCTACACTGCAAGCACAATTTTATTGTGCTTGGATGTTTAAGGCTTATCTCTTTTTATTGTAGGAGTCTCTTGTATCGTTTTTGTATATTTTTATAGCGCTCACTTATCAAATGCCCCGTTCCGGCGATTGCTGTACGGTATAATTTTGAAGTGAGAGACCAATATTGAGTTTTGTCGTGGCCTGAAGGATTGATGGAAGCTGTTGAATCAGTGTTGCGACGTCTTCCTCGGTCAGACCGGCCTGTGTGAGATATTGTGAGAGTCTCTGTGCTATGGCGGGTTGTTTGACCATTTCACCTAACAGTACCCCGATGAAGTCTGTGCATGTCTCGGTATTAAGATATAGATTGATACCGTCAGCTGTAGGTTCAAATTGCATGGGGAGTCCCTCTGCCATCGCAGGTTTCAATGCTAAAAGAAGTGACTGAATCAGTGCATTCTTAATTGCTTCATCTGCCTCGGAGGGATTATTCGGTTTGGCATCTGCAATCTGCTGTTTGATGGTCTCTGCGTATGCTGTATCAAAAAATGATGGAAGCCATGTGGGATTGGATTGTGCTACAAGCCAGAGGCCTACCGCAGACATTGGATTGACATAGAGTTGAATCGTGTTACCACCCGTCACAATGTACTGAAGCATGTTCGGAGTAGTATTCATCAACTGTGTCGCACCCTCATGATTGCTGTAATATCTCACCGGAATATTTCCGTTGGGCAAAAGAGCCATTGTCTGAACACATTGGTCAAAGACTTGCGAGAGAGAGGAATAGGCGGTGTTGTTGTATACCGGTATAATAGGAGCGAGGGTCAAAGCTTTAATGAGGATACCGGGGTTTAATTCCAGTCCCGGTATATTGCCAATCTCCCAGACTATATAGAAAGGGGACTCGATATTGTCTGGATTTTTAAGGTCCTCGAGAGAAGCCTGTGCCGGAACGGGCTTAAAAACCTTGCCTGCTAATGAGGCGTTTTTGAGTACTACATCATCTATATTGACAGTCAGATGACCATCACTTAATTTGCCGGAGTAGTCATATGTGACAAATTCGGTTTGTCCACTGCCCGCAAAAGTATATACCCCCTCCTTTTTATCCGGAACAAGCGAGATGGGGAGAGTTGTGGTAATATCACCGGGCAATATTCCCGGTGCGGGCAGAACGGGTATATCCTTTATACCTAATGACGACAAATCCAAAACACCCGACATGGTTAATGTCGCTTTTAGAGTAGTACCGTCGGCTGAGCCTGCATCCGGTGTCAGAACAATCTGTTTGGACGGCATTTCGTCACCACAATAATTGACTGTCAGTGTCGAGCCGCTATATGTCTCGGACTTCATCTGGGGAAGAGGATTCTCATCCTTGGAACATCCGGCGGCTAAAACCGCGAAAGCAATTGAAGAGTATAAAAGATAGTGTCTCATCAGATATGGTTTTAGAATACGTAGTCCACGCAAGCCCGATTCTCTTTGTATGGAGCGATAATAGATGCGGCCGCAACGTGAGCCGGATGTTTGGCGTACACCTCGACATCATCCATATTGTCGACTATTGCGATAAGCACCAAATCCCATGTTTCGGCGGGATTACTGTTAATCCCCACCTCCATCGAGCGGAGAACGTCGATTTGCTCCGGCAGAGCCATCAGGGCTGCTTTAAACTTTTCGGCAACCGAAAGTCTGAGTTCGGGTTCGCCTTTGAACTTGAATGTTACTATATGTTTAACCATAAAATGAGTATTATTGTTTGCCAAGGTCCGGTTTAGACCGATGTATTATAAATTATAGTCGATTAAGTGAAAGTCACAATAGATAAAATCAAGGCTTTCAGTCATTATATAGACGAGCTCTGGCTGCGGCCACTTTCTCGTCAGTGACATAATCGTCATAATCCATCATCTTATCGATTATGCCGTTGGGTGTGAGCTCTATAATGCGATTGCAGACTGTCTGGATAAATTCATGGTCATGACTTGACATCAGAATGATACCCTTGAAGTTCTGCAGCGTATTGTTGAATGCCTGAATAGACTCAAGGTCAAGGTGGTTCGTCGGAGAGTCGAGTATCAGAGTATTTGCGTCTGTCAGCATCATACGGGCTATCATACATCTGATTTTCTCGCCACCCGAGAGGACCGAAGCCTTCTTGAGAACCTCCTCACCCGAGAACAGCATCTTACCCAGGAAGCCCTTCAGGTATATTTCTGAACTGTCTTTGGAATATTGACACAGCCAGTCGACGAGGTTAAGGTCTGTTTCAAAAAACTCGCTGTTATCAAGCGGCAGATAAGCGTGAGTGATGGTCTGACCCCAGTCATACTCTCCGGCATCTGCCTTACGACGTCCGTTTATAATTTCAAAGAGGGCGGTCATAGCACGAGGGTCGCGGCTCAGGAATGCCACTTTGTCGCCTTTCTCAATCTGGAAATTGACATCATCGAATAACACCTCACCATCCACACTCGCTTTCAGTCCCTTGACTTCAAGTATCTTGTTGCCCACCTCACGACACGGGGTGAATATTATGCCCGGATAACGTCTTGATGAGGGTTGAATTTCCTCGACATTAAGCTTTTCAAGCATTTTCTTGCGCGAAGTTGTCTGTTTGGACTTGGCGACATTGGCTGAGAACCGTTGTATAAACTCCAGAAGTTCCTTACGTTTCTCTTCGGCTTTCTTATTGGCCGCCTGTTGTTGTCTAAGAGCCAATTGTGATGACTGGTACCAGAAACTGTAGTTGCCGGCGAAGAGGGATATCTTGTTATAATCGATATCAAGTGTATGAGTTGAGACGGCATCGAGGAAGTGACGGTCGTGCGAGACTACAAGCACTGTGTTTTCAAAATTCGAGAGATAATTCTCAAGCCATGCAACGGTTTCGAGGTCCAGGTCGTTGGTCGGCTCGTCGAGCAATAGATTGTCCGGATTACCGAACAGAGCCTTGGCCAGCAACACGCGAACTTTCTCGTTGGCACTCATATCCTTCATCAGCATATAGTGTCTGTCCTCCTTAATGCCGAGTCCGGAGAGTAAAGCTGCGGCATCACTTTCAGCGTTCCATCCCTCAAGCTCAGCAAACTTCTCCTCAAGTTCCGCTGCGCGGATGCCATCCTCGTCCGTGAAGTCTTCCTTAGCATAGATGGCATCTTTTTCCTGCTTGATGTCCCATAGTACGGTATGACCTCTCAATACAGTCTCGATGACCGTGCACTCGTCAAACTCGAAGTGGTCCTGGGACAAGACCGAGAGTCGTTCGCCCGGTCCGAAAGTAACAGTACCGTGAGTCGGGGAGAGTTGCCCCGATAGTATGCGCATGAGTGTAGACTTGCCGGCACCGTTGGCACCTATTATACCATAGCAGTTGCCACTATTGAATGTGAGATTGACATCCTGAAACAGAGTTCGTTTGCCAAACTGGATGCCAAGGTTATTTACCTGTATCATTTATAATAGATTAATCGTCCCCGTAATGAAAACTGAACAGTTACGTAAACAGGGAGTTGAAATTTTCTGCAAATTTAGTAAAAAAGGCTGATAAAAAGCAAATCTATGAGTAATTACGACAAAATAAGTGGTACAGAAGCGATAATAAAAATGATACGGCATAATTCTGATGAATTTCAGAAAATAATTTGCATATTAAAAAATAATTATTACTTTTGTGATAGTGATTATAAGTAATCCACAGACCTAATGTAATGTTATAAGAATGTTTAAGATAATGTATATTTATTAAATATTCCTTTTTATTAACTTAATTTTTTATTGAAATGAAAAAAACTTTTACTCTTTTAGCAGCCGCTGCAATGCTGAGTTCATCAGCATTTGCTGTTACTGTTAATGATGTATTGAGTGATTTTGAAGCCCGTGGATGGGATACCTCGCTCAATGATGGTATGGGGGACTGGTCAGAAGATGTCGCTCCCAACCGTTTCACATTTTTGTATGAAACCGGTGTAGACCTTTCAACATCAGCTACTGCCAAAGTGTCACTGTATTGCGGTGAGGAGCTTCTGGCATCCATTGGTACAGGCAGCACGGTTATTGACCTCTTTTGGGGTGAATTTGCAATTGATTTGTTTGAAGTACAGTCCAAGAAGTCAGGTGAATACAGCCTGGTGATTGATGATGATTTCCTGACTTTTAATGGTGAGCCTGTTACAGGTGGGTCATATCAGTTCACTTTTGAGGGTGCGGATGTTCCTTCTACTGACATCGTATCCGTTAATGATGTATTGAGTAGCTTTGACGCTCGTGGCTGGGATTCTTCACTCTCAGACGGTTTTGGTGATTGGTCTGATGCTATCGCTCCCAACCGTTTCACATTCCTCGTCAAAGATGGTGCAGACCTTTCTACATCAACATCTGCCAAGGTATCTCTCTATTATGGCGATGAACTTCTTGCTTCCGCCGGCACTTCAAGTCTTGATATAGACTTTTGGTTAGGAGAGTTTTCAATTGATTTCTATAAAACAGTTCAGTCAAAGAAGGATGGTGAGTACAGTCTTGTTATTGATGATGACTTCCTGACTTATAACGGCCAGCCTCTGAAGGGATATACTTACTCCTTCACTTTTGAGGGAGGCGGTGACGAGCCCGGCCCCGGTCCTTCCGATGTAGATTTCACTTATGTCCTCAATCCCGAAGCCGGTGCTTCCGTTGAGAAACCTAATCAAATAGTGCTCACATTCACAGCCGCAACTGAAGTTTCCTACAACATGATTGGTGATGCCGTTGCAAGTCTTAAGAATGAAAACGGCAGCATTGACTTTGTATCTTATTGGCCGGATATCGAGGACAATTCCTTGATTTTCTCATTCGGCAACGAGGAAACTGCATGGCCCGCCGGTGAATATACATTCACCGTTTACCCGAATATGGTGGCTGTTGATATGTCCGGTAGAGATTTGACAGCACCCGGTAACTTCGAAGGTCTGGAAGTTAAATATACCGTCGCAGGTTTCACTCCTGCTCCCAGACCAGAACTTGCAGACTATATGACCCTTACATTCCCGTCTTCTCTCGAATGTAACAATAAGAATACAGCTACAGAAGAGAATCCCGATGGCGGTATGTCTCTCATCAGATTTACTGTCAAGGGTGACATCAAGCCCGCTCCCGCTGAGGAATGGCCTGATTACATACTGATGATTTACAGTAACGGTGAAGAAGGAAATTACTTCTCATTCAACCCCAACGACCCCGAGTCATTTGAGATTGTTCCCATCAGCGGTGAAGGTGAGGATTTGGTATCCGAATGGATTCTCCGTGCCAATACAGATGAGAGCTGGGGTTTTTCATTAGCCACATATCAGAAAGAGGGTACATATACTCTTCAGTTCCCCAACAAGACTTTCTTGCTCAACGGTGAGCCGATGGAGGGTACCGAGTTCGTATTTGAGTACACTATCGACCCGACTGCTGTGAACATGATTGAGGTAGCTGAATCATATGTTGTTTACACTATCGACGGTCGTGTAGCTTACATAGGTGCTGACAGAGCTGCTATCAACGGTCTTGATGCCGGTCTGTACATCATCAATGGTAAGAAGGTGCTTCTCACTAAGTAAAATGATACAACATTAAGCCTCTCAAAGGCTTGACAAACTATTAAATACAAATGGGTCGTTCGATAGCGGACGGCCCATTTAATTTTGATATAAGTTAATGGATTGAATAAGTAATCAGGCGGGAGTAATGATTTGAGCGGACAATCCCTTTTTCCACTTGAAGAATAGAAGTGTGCACACTGTCATGGTGAGCAATCCGATTATTTCACTGATGTAAAGCGGAAGTCCGATACCCTCTACGTATGAACCCAGCGGTGCGAAACAGATGAATGTGACACAGAGGGCTGTCATGAACATTGCAGGGAGCATAGTGATGAGATACGCCTTATTAAAGCGAGCAAGATATACGCTGCATGCCCATAAAGTGAAGATTGAGAGAGTCTGGTTGCACCATGCGAAATATCTCCAAAGGATATCGAAATTGACGTTAATTAGGAAATAAGTAATGGCGACAATAGGGAGAGTGACCAGTATACGCTTCAGAAATTTCTTCTGTTCGATACCCAGTGCATCGGCTATAATCAGACGCAGGCTTCTCATTGCAGTGTCACCCGTGGTGATTGGCGCGGCAATGACACCGAGAATTGCAAGCACACCGCCGAAGGTGCCGAGCCATTTGACACACACTTCGTGAACCAAAATGCCGGCATCCTGTCCGTTATCAGCCATATATCCGGCCAGCTTGTCATATCCTCCTGTAAAGGCAATCGCGGCAGCAGCCCATATCAAGGCAACAATTCCCTCCGAAACCATAGCCCCGTAAAACACCTTCCGACCATGTTTCTCATTGTTCAGGCATCGGGCCATCATGGGGCTTTGTGTGGCATGAAATCCGGATATGGCTCCACATGCAATAGAGATACACATCATCGGGAATATAGGTGCATTTTCTCCGGAAGGATGACGGTTATGCAGTCCGGCTGCAAAGCCGTCGGGAATTTCAATTCCGTTGAAAATCATATATCCCATAATACCCACCGCCATAAATAGGAGTGCAAAGCCGAACAGGGGATATAGATTGCCTATAAGCTTATCGACAGGCAACAGCGTAGCTAATATATAATAGAGGAAGATACAGACTGCCCAGAAAGTGGCGTTGAGATGCTCCGGAGTAAGGGTCGCCAGCAGATTTGCCGGTGTGCGGACAAAGACGGCAATGACCATCACAAGGAGTACGCAGGTGAATATGCTCATCACAATCTTGACATTGCGGCCGAGCTCGCTGCCGACTATTTCCGGCAGTGACTTGCCACCGAGGCGGAGTGAAATCATTCCGGAAATAAAATCGTGGACCGCTCCGGCGAAAATCGTGCCCAGTACTATCCAGAGAAATGCTGCCGGACCATACATGATGCCCATGATAGCTCCGAATATCGGCCCGACTCCGGCGATATTGAGAAATTGAATGAGATAGACTTTCCATGTGGGCATGGGAACATAATCGATACCGTCAGCCATCGTTGTGGCCGGTGTGGGTCGCGTCGGGTCAGTGCGAAACACTTTCTCAACAAGCGCACCATAAATAAAGTAGCCTGCAATAAGGGCTACCAATGCAATAAGAAATAAAGTCATGAATAAAAAAGTGTTAATCAATTGGAAGCAGCCGGCACCTTTATATTGCATCGGTCGAAGACACTGCGTGCCGACTTATCGAACATAAGCCAGTGATTACGTTGAGCCGCCGGAATTTTATCGGCCATAGATGAGGGAACAACACGGAAATTCGTGCCTTTCCCTTCAGGTTTCGCACTGAAGAATGTATCATACTCGGCATTCTTGAATCGGGCTTTACCCTCGGAGTCCCGCTCTATACGGACCTTTACGAGTGCTCCGCCCCGTGTATCAATAGTCTTCATATTGGAGATGAAGTTGCCGAGGCTGTACACTATGAGCACATCTTTTCCGCTCTTATCATTATGTACGACCTGCATGGGCTGAATGACATGAGGATGACTGCCGATTATCAGGTCGACATCCTGCTCTGTCAGAAACTGAGCCAAATCGCGTTGAGCCTGGTTTTCATGCAGTACAT
The DNA here is from genome assembly GCA_947176545.1 of uncultured Porphyromonadaceae bacterium. GTDB lineage: Bacteria > Bacteroidota > Bacteroidia > Bacteroidales > Muribaculaceae > Lepagella. Next base: position 3,165 of record CAMWRB010000022.1, on the reverse strand, counting down.
ATTCTATACCCCAATGTACGGCAACACATACTATTTCAGCCCCTGCCTTACGGCTCAATTCAATCTCTTTCTTTATCTTCTCTCGGTCAATAAGAGATATTTCGGCTCCGGCACGGGGTGTAATTCCGTTTGTTCCGTATGTGTAGTTAAGGAACGCGAAGCGAATGCCGTTTATATCTTTAATGAACGGGACGAGAGTGTCACGTTGGGCAGCATCATGGTATGTGCCGATATGGTCGACACCCAGTCTGTCAAGTGCTGTGAGAGTACGTCTCGCTCCCCGGTCCAGTCTGTCGAGACAGTGATTGTTGGCGGTAAGAAAGAGGTCAAAGCCGGCGTCACACAGAGCTTCAGCATAAGAATCGGGTGCTGAAAAGCATGGATAACCTGAATAATCGTTACCACCGCCTAAAGGCACCTCCAGATTTACGACAGCATAGTCTGCCTCGGTGATAGTAGGGGCTATCAAAGAAAAGCAATCAGAATAGTCGTATCTGCTTCCTCCGCCTTCCGATTTTGCTTGATTGAGTTGGTCCTGATGCTGCATAGCGTCACCCACAAATATGAGGTCAGCGCCAACATTTTCACCGGGAGAGGTTGTCCCGGTAAGAAATGACACCAGAGAGAAGAGAATTATCGAGAGTGTATTCATTCTTCACCGGGAAGTAATGACTTGCGTGCCGCAAGTGTATTGAGCAATAAGATGCAGTTGGTCATCGGACCCACCCCTCCGGGGACCGGGGTGATATAGCTGCATTTGGGGGCAACGTTGTCAAAGTCTACGTCACCGCACAATCTTGAACCGGACTTTTTGGTCGGGTCGGGCACACGCGTTGTGCCGACATCAATAACGACCGCACCCTCTTTGACCATATCTTCAGTGACAAAACCGGGTCGGCCGAGCGCTGCGATGATAATGTCTGCGCGGCGGCATTGCTCCTTGATGTCAGGTGTCGCGGAGTGGCATACAGTGACGGTGCAATCACCCGGATATGCCTTTTGCATCAGCATCGAAGCAATGGGTTTGCCGACTATATTGGAGCGACCTATCACCACGGCATGTTTACCTTTGGTCGGTATCTCATATCGTTTCAGCAGTTCAATGATACCTGACGGAGTAGCCGGTCTGAAAGCAGGCAGGCCGATATTCATTCTGCCGACATTGACCGGATGAAACCCGTCGACATCTTTTCGCCATGATATTGCTTCTGTGACACGTTGCGAGTCAATATGGCGGGGGAGAGGCATCTGTATTATAAATCCGTCGACCTCAGGGTCATTGTTCAGTTTGTCAATTTCAGCAAGCAGTTCCTCCTCGGTAATGGTCTCGTCAAATCTCAGATTGGTGGATTTGAATCCCACGGCAAGGCAGTTTTTCTCCTTGTTTGCTACATATGCCTCGGAGCCTCCATCGTGGCCGACAATTACAGCCACAAGGTGAGGAGGTCGTTCACCTTTATCTGTCAATGCCTTGACTTCAGCCGCAATCTCCTCTTTGAGTCGGGCGGCCATGAGCTTTCCATCTATTATTTCCATAGTCGTATCAGTCTATATACTGATGAGTGAATGTGAATATGATTAGTGCCTTTTCTGCATTAATACGGGTCATGGTCGGTTTGGTGAGATATGGAGTACAACCGGTGACGTAAGTCGTGGTGCTTCCATCGGCATTATCGACCTTTTCTGTAGTCAGATTGACCGGTATCAAAGTGAAGTCGCACATTTTCTCCATCTCTTCCGGCGTGGCATTGGCCGACTCCTCCTTCATCTGCACGATATAATGTCTCATCTGATTGAACATATATCCACCGGTTTTCTCATCGTAGGTGCTGTAGAATGAAGTCTTGTTGTCAGGCACTTTGGCATTGGCGAAGAAATCCTCTATTTCTGAGGTGCGAATCAACAACAGATTGGGAGCTGTGCCGATACCATATTCATTCTCAATTGCTTTAGCGGGAATCAGCATGGATAGGCTATTGATGATGGCAAGTTCCTGTGACGCTGCCATATACCTGTCGAGCAGTTGCCGCAAAGGGAATGTAAACGCAACCCGGTATCCCAGAGGAGTGGTAATGATACTTTCGCCCCGGTCAATATCCTGAAGCAGGGAGGGTGAAGGTGTAAAGGATATGTTATTGCTTGCCAGAACCTCCGGCGCTGTCGATAACAGACATACAGAATCTTTGATAAGAACCTCCCGCTTGACCGTTTCGGTATCAACAACCTCATTACGTATGACCGTATGATGCCAGTATGTGTAGAAGCGTGCAGCCTGAACAGCAGTAATACACCCGCGTCCGAATGTCGGTTTGACATAAATTCCCGGAAATACTTTGGCGAGTGATGAGGGCCATTGGAAAACGGACGGGTCTTTTCGATAAGCATTGAATATATCGACGGCCCACTGTCTTGGCAGTGTAACAGAAACGGGAAGTACCTTGAGAGACCTGAATGCCGAGTCTGACATCGCGATACCGGAGAGAGTGTAATTGGTTGAGCCGACCGGTTCCTGCGGATTATAGTAACCTTCGGGGTTGAAATCACTCGTTATGTTGTCGGGCAACTGACGATTGAGTCGGTAGACGGTGAGTTGCTGAGGAGCGAGAGTATCACCGACAACAGAACGTCTGGGCACCTCAAACACAACCCTCATCGAGTCCACCATATTGACGGTAATTGAGTCAGGTATATTCATCTCTCCGGCACTCATGAGCCGGGCAACGTATGAAGCGGACAACTCACCGTATTCCGGGACTTTGATATGTCCGAGAATATTGAAAGTCGAGCGTGCATCAATATTCATTGCATCGACGACACGTGCATGAAGATTGTAATATGATGAGTCGACATATATGCTCACCTGTGAGTCGGCGATAGAGCCTCCGATAGGATTGACATCATCGCTGCAAGCACTCAATGCTGCCATCGTTAAGGCAACCGGAATGTAAACAGCCGTCAGAAATTTGCTGATGTTCATTTGAAAAGTAGTGTGGTGAAAGTCCCTTGGGCGCGAAGGTAGTAAGAGTGCGAGTATTTATCCCTCACTTAATTTGTTATAAAATTCGAGATAGAGTTTGGGGTCGCTTCCGACATCCTGCAGAGTTGCATATGGGAGTCCGGATTGCTGCCCGAATTCCAGAAGGGAGTGGTCCCGCGTTTCCGTTT
>CAMWRB010000021.1 GCA_947176545.1 uncultured Porphyromonadaceae bacterium | reverse complement strand
GGCGTGTGCGGTCAAGATGCAGGTAGACTTCGGTAGTGGCGATTGACTCGTGACCCAGCATTTCCTGTATGGCGCTCAGGTTGGCTCCCCCTTCGAGCAGATGGGTCGCGAAGCTGTGTCGCAGCGTGTGGGGTGATATGGTCTTGTCTATGCCGGCTGTTTCGGCCAACTGCCGCAGGATAGTGAAAATCATCTGACGTGTCAAGGCGCGCCCCCGACGGTTGAGGAACAGTATATCCTCCTGCCCCGGTTGGGGTGAACGCATCGGGAGATATAGGGCAATTGCCTCTGCTGCGACCGGTGACACCGGTACAATCCTTTGTTTGGAGCCTTTACCCTCTATGATGAGGTACATTCGCTGCGCGTCGTAGCGTGAGAGGCGCAGGTCGGTGAGTTCGCTGACACGCAGTCCCGAACCGTAAAGGGTCTCTATAATCGCACGGTTGCGTATCCCTTCATTTTTGGAGTAATCTATGGCGTCGATAAGCCGGTCAATCTCTTCGAGCGACAGCAGGTCGGGAAGATGGCGGTCCAACCTCGGCGCCTCAATCATTTCGACCGGGTTATCATCTATATAATGCTCCATGAGGAGATATTTGCATAGTGATTTGATGGCTGAGAGTGCTCTTGCCACACTCCGGGCCGAGAGTCCTATTTCTGCCAGTTCCGCCAGATATGCGGATACATCCGTGACGGCAGCGGAGAGTGCGGGTGAGAGTGCGGTATGCAGGTCGAGGTGATTGTCGAGTTCGCCGTTATCGACGGCATATTGAAGCCAACGTCCGACATCATCGGTATATGCCTGCAGGGTCAGGGGTGAGAGTCCCCGTTCGAGCCGCAGATAGTCGGCATATTGCGATATGAGGCGTTCGGTGAGGGTCATACTGTATAGCGGTAGAATGTCAGGCCCTCACGTTCGATGATGATGATATAGTCTCTCCCCTCGAAGAGTATGCCACCGGTTTGGCTGAGACGGTGACAGGCATCGTTGAGCTTATCCGGATTCGGGTTGACGATATATTCAGCGCGTATGATGCAGTTTCCACCGTAGTTGTTGAGCCGCTCAATCAGGTTGCGTAGCCGGCATTGGCGTGTGAAATGTTTCCGCAGCCGGGGGTCGGCCGTTTCGTTCTCTATCTTCTCCTCCTCATAATACATGTATCGCGACGGACGGCTGACAGCCTCCGTCGCGATGATGAATGCGAGTGGTGAATGCACGCCGAAGCCATGACGGTGTCTCCAGCGGTTGATACGGTCAAGCCCTCTTGCCATCGGGTTTGCTGATAAGACCGCGTACCGGAGCGAGAATGGCAGCGAGCACGAGGAGATAAATGATGATACAGCCTCCGACACCGATAGCGTTGGTGACCTCAAGACTTTCGGGATTGAAAGACATGACTATCTGATGGTCACCGGCCGGAATACGCATCGCGCGTAGTGTGTAATTGACACGTCCGATGGGTGCCGGTTGTCCGTCGATTGTGGCGTTCCATCCGTCGGGAAACCATACCTCCGAGAATACGGCTATGCCACCGCGGGCGCTGTGTGCGGTATAGGTCAGCTTGTTGGGTGCATATTCTGTCTCCTTGATATAGTCACCGGGTGATACGGCACCGGCCTGTCCGAGGATGCTCTCGAATTCCCGGTCGGCGATGGCTGTATGGGCCGGGTCGGCGGCAAGCGTCTGTACCATCTCCTCATTAGCTCCGGAGACATATCTGATGTCGTCCACCCACCATGCGTTGCCCAATGCGTCGGGATTTTGCTCGGCATACTCTCCCAGCAGGTAATACTTGGTGTTGAGCATGTTGAGTATAGGTTCGCCGGGTGTAAAGAGACGTGATGGAGTGTTGTCGGCTGTCGAATCGTTGGCATTAGCCTCCGCGTTATTGTGGGCCGCCTGCATGAGCCGGTTGACAGCCGGATTGATACCCTTGGTGAGCAGGTCGTTGTAGCGTGTGAGTTTGGCTGCATGATATCCGCCGATGGTCTTGTGGAAATAAGATGACCGGGCACCCGAGAAGTCGCCGAGGTCGGCCACGCGATAGTTGGGGTCCGGGTCGGCGAGAATATATTCGTCAGCCTGTGTCGGATAGAAGGAATCGGACTGCATGACGGGGTCGCTGAAATTATCGGAGTCGATGTAACGCTTATTGACCGTGAAGAGGTCTATGAGCACGACGGCTGTGAGCATACATACGAAGAGCGTCTCCGAACGGAAAGCCCCCTTGAGGTAGAGCATTATGACTCCGAACCCTACAAGGATATAGATGAGCGAACGGAGGGAGTCTGCGCTGACCAGCCCGAGACGGGCAGAGCGGACAGCCTGCATGATGCCGGCATATGCCGGGTCGTTCAGTACACCCATCTGTGCCAGTTGGTCACGTTCGGCCAGCGAGAACGGCGAGCCGAATATCGAGGGACTTAACCATCCCGCAAGACATATCAGCGCACCGAGGCCGAAGATGGTGTAGAGTGTCCACTGATTGTTGGCAAGGAAATCCCTGTCCACACACAATTTATGTATGGCCATAGCCGCGAGCAACGGTATGCAGAATTCGGGTATGACCAGTATCGAGGCGACGGCGCGGAACTTGTTGTATCCCGGTATATAGTCGATGAAAAAGTCAGTGAGCAGTGAGAAATTGTGTCCCCACGCGAGGAGGACAGCCAGGAACGAGGCGGCGAAGAGCGCCCACTTGATGGTGACAAGGTTGGGCGAATCGACGACAAAGAGTGCCAGGATAGCCAGCAGAAGTACAATAGCGCCGACATATACGGGTCCGTTGGTCATCGGCTGGTCGCCGAAATATTGGGGGAACTGTGCGAGAAACTGACGTTCCTGCGGCATGAGATTGGGGTTGTCATCTATGTCGGCCAGCGACATCAGCGCGTTCTGTGTCCCGGTGGGTTTGATAGTGGCTCCACCCTTGACGTTGGGTATGAGGAGAGTGAAGGTTTCGTCGAGTCCGTATGACCATGCTGTTATGGCATCGCGGTCCATTCCGGCATTCTGTGAGCCGTCGCCCTCTGTGAGCAGAGTGGCGCGTCCGCGAACGGTCTCCTTGGAGTATTGGTATGAATTATATAGTGAGGCGGAATTGACCGCTACAGCCAGCGAGCCGGCCGCGATGGCCAGTAGTGTGGCGTATGTGAATTGTCTTAGTGTATGTTGGCGGACGGCGTTTATCCCCCATGCTATTACCAGTGCGAGCATTACGATGACGAAATAGTATGTCATCTGGGGATGATTGCTCATAAGCTGCATCGAGGCGAAGAGAGCCGTCAGCGCGGTGCCGCTGAGATACTTGCCGCGGTACAGCAGGGCGAGTGCTCCGATTGTGGGCGGTATGTATGCCAGTGTGACAAACTTCCAGATGTGTCCAGCTCCGATGATTATGATGAAATATGTGGAGAACCCCCAAGCTATCGAGGCGAAGAGAGCCGTATACCATTTCATCTTGAAGCATAGCGACATGAAGAAGAATCCGGCCATGAACATGAACAGGAGATTGATGGGAGACGGCAGTCCGAGTCCGAACACGGTCTGCAACCATCCCAACATTGCATTGGCCGAATATGATGGTGCTATCTGATAGTTGGGCATTCCGGAGAAGAGGGAGTTGGTCCATCTTGAGGTCTCTCCTGTCTGCTCTTGAAACACCTGCACTTCATGTCCGTTGGCGATGCCCTGACGGATGTCATGTTGCTGCAGTGTCCGCCCCTCGATAGCGTCGGGTGCGAAAAAACAAACGGCTACCGCGGCGAGTACAGCGATAGCCAGAATAGTATAGATAAGATTTTTCTTATTCATAATGTTTGCTGCTCTCGTCGAGTGAAAGCTGTAATTGTCTGTTGATGCCCTGTTCGAGTGATATCAGGGTTTCTGTGGCTGTTACTCCGACAATCGATTGTATTCTGTCGTTGAGCAATTCCATGAGGTGGGCGGCATCGTGAGCGTACACCTTGACGAGCATGGAGTATGGTCCGGTGGTGAAGTGACACTCCACGACCTCCGGGAATGTGATGAGTTGTCTGAGGGTCTCCCTGTACATGGAGCCTTTCTCCAGACGGATACCGATATATGTGCAGGTATTGTATCCGAGCTCTTGCGGATTGACGTTGTATCCGGAGCCTGTGATGACCTTGAGTTCGATAAGACGTTGTAATCTCTGATGGATGGCGGCACGTGAGACTCCGCAGATATCGGCGATTTCCTTGGAGGGCATTCTCGCGTTGTTCATCACGAGATTAAGTATTTTTCTGTCGAGATTATCGACTTTTTCCATGGTATATAAATTTAGGTCTCCGGTGTGGAGGTGGTTATAGTCGGTCGGGCAGGTAATGGATACGGGAGTCGACCCCCGTATCCATCATACCGTTATTGTGTGTTGTGTGTTCAGACTGTTGGATTAAAGGATAACCTTTGTGGCTTTGTCACCGGCTACACGGATGTAGAGACCCTTGACGGGAGCTACAACCTTGTTGCCCTGCAGGTCGTAGTACTTGACCTCGGCATTTTCGTCAGCGTCAATAGTCTCCACACCTGAGGGGTCAGTCTCGCAGTAGCAGATGTTGAGAGTGACGGGTGTGCCCTCTTCGAGGTCGCTCAGAGAGAGTTCGCCGGATTCTATCTGTTCAACGAGGTCGCCTTCACCGATGAGGGGTGCGATGACGAGCTTATAGGTTGAGACCGCCTTGGCATTGGCGAAGTCGAGGTGGGGTTCCCAGCTGAACTGACCTTTATCTTTTGCGGGTACCCATACGGTGCCGGCACCGGCATCAAGATTACCGCTCATAAGGCATGAATTCTGTGCTGAACCATTGACAGCGACTGCACCGCTGAAGCACATCGAGGGAGTGCCCCAGTAATCGGGGTCATTTCTTACGTCGTTGATAGCGGGCTGATAATATTGGAAGACGGCGCGGCAGGGGAGGACCATGTCAGTCTTGTTGGCCACATTGATATGTGAGATGTAGGAGAAACCGAGGTCGTCACCTTCGTCGACACGCTCTGTGATGTAGACGGTGTCTCCATCCTTTAGTTCAGTGCCGTGGTAAGACAAAGTGAAATAGTCGGAGAAAGATTGCGCGGAGGCAGCGGCTGCTGTCCCGAGCATAAGCATTGCAAGTAGAGTTTTTTTCATTTTGTTAGTGTTTAATAGTAATTGAGGGGCAAGTTAGTCATTTTTTTTGGAAAAATGAAATTTTAAGTTAAAAAATATAGATTTTTTGAGAGGAAAGCGGAGTAAGAGGGCGGCTGTCGGATTAATCGGAGCTATCGGAATTATCGGAGTTATCGGAGTTATCAGAGTTATCGGAGTTATCAGAGTTATCGGAGTTATCAGAGTTATCAGAGCTATCGGAATTATCGGAGGTATCGGAATTATCGGTGGAATGGATGTCGCGGAGCGACTACATCTAATTAGCCCGGCACGATGTGCCGGGATGGAATCAAAGAGAGGGGAGCCATGTCGCGGAGCGACTACATCTCATTGTCGATGAAGCGGGATTGTGGTGCAACCCCTCCGGGGTAGGGGTGGCGGGAGGGATATAAAAAAACCGACACATTGTGCCGGTTTTTTTCGGGTATTGTCGCTCCGCGTCAATTGTGGCGGGCTTGAATATAGTCGTACTTATTACGAGAATATGGTCTTTACTTATCAGATGTGGGGACCGGCAGCTACGAGAGCCTTACCGGCGGGGTTGTTCTCGAATTTCTTGAAGTTCTGGATGAACATCTCAGCGAGTTCCTTGGCTTTCTTGTCCCATTCAGCGGGGTCGGCATAAGTGTCGCGCGGGTCGAGAATATTGGGGTCTACACCGGGCAGCTCAGTGGGGATAACGAAGTCGAAGTAGGGGAGCACCTTTGTGGGAGCCTTGTCGATATCACCATTGAGGATGTCGTCGATGATGCCGCGTGTGTCGCGGATGGAGATACGCTTGCCGGTACCGTTCCAGCCGGTGTTCACCAGATAGGCGTGAGCGCCTGAGCGTTCCATCTTCTTGACGAGTTCCTCTGCATACTTTGTGGGATGCAGTGAGAGGAATGCCTGACCGAAGCAAGCTGAGAATGTGGGAGTGGGTTCTGTCACACCACGCTCTGTGCCGGCGAGTTTGGCAGTGAAGCCGGACAGGAAGTAATACTTGGCCTGCTCGGAGTTGAGGATAGCCACCGGAGGAAGCACACCGAATGCGTCGGCGCTGAGGAAGATGACCTGCTTTGCAGCCGGACCCTTGCTGACGGGCTTGACGATGTTCTGGATGTGGTAGATAGGATAGGAAACGCGAGTGTTCTCAGTAACTGACTTGTCAGCGAAATCGGGCTCGCCATTCTCCTTGACGGTCACATTCTCGAGCAGAGCGTCACGCTTGATGGCGTTGTAGATATCGGGTTCTGACTCCTTGTCGAGGTTGATAACCTTGGCATAGCAACCACCCTCATAGTTGAATACACCGTCGTCGTCCCAGCCGTGCTCGTCGTCACCGATGAGTTTGCGCTTCGGGTCGGTAGAGAGTGTGGTCTTACCTGTACCTGAAAGGCCGAAGAAGATGGCTGTTGAAGTCTCATCCATGTTGGTGTTGGCTGAGCAGTGCATCGAGGCGATGCCGCGCAGGGGGTTGAAGTAGTTCATCATTGAGAACATACCTTTCTTCATCTCGCCGCCATACCAAGTGTTGATGATGACCTGCTCACGCTGCTTGATGTTGAAAGCCACGACAGTCTCGGAGTGCAGACCGAGTTCCTTGTAGTTTTCGCATTTAGCCTTTGATGCGTTGAAGACTACGAAGTCGGGCTTGAAGTCCTTGAGTTCCTCCTCGGTGGGACGGATGAACATATTGGTCACGAAGTGAGCCTGCCATGCCACCTCCATGATGAAGCGTACGGCAAGACGTGTTGAGGGGTTGGCGCCGCAGAATACGTCTACTACATAAAGAGTCTTGTCTGAGAGCTCTTTGACAGCCTTTTCGCGGAGCTGGTCCCACACTTCGGTTGTGATGGGCTTGTTGTCATTCTTGTACTCGTCGGAAGTCCACCAAACGGTATCCTCGGTGATTTCATCCTTAACGAGATATTTATCTTTAGGTGAACGACCTGTGTATACGCCTGTCATAACGTCGACAGCGCCAAGGTCGGTCAGGATACCCTTTTCATATCCCTCGAGTGCGGGATTGGTCTCATCCTTGAAGAGCTGTTCGTAAGAAGGATTGTGGATAATGTTTTTCACATCCTTGATGCCATATTGGCTAAGATTGATTTCTGCCATGATACTTTAATAAAAATATTAGGGGTTATAACTTTTTTTTACCTTTTTACCTTGTAATAACAACTTGCTGTGAAGTTTAGATTTACAAAATTACATAAAAATTTCTTTAATGTTGTTATTTTTTTGAAAAAAAGAGAGAGGTGGTCTTAGCTATTTAACTATTCTTAGCTATTGTAACTGTTATAGCTGTATTTGCTTAGCAGTAGATGATGGCGGCGAAGGTCAGCAGCCAGGCGAGTACGGTGATTTGGATGAAGCGGTCGTGGAGCAGTATGCGGGTCGGAGAGCCGGTGCGGTCATAGACTGTCGCAAGCTGCATATAGCGGAGTAGTCCCGCCAGTACAAAGATGGATGTTACATAGACGAGGTTTGTTCCGAAGCGGGCCTCGACCTCCGGTGAGAGGGTATACATGATATAGCTGACCAGCATGATAGTGGCAACCATCGTGATGGCCTGATTGATATAAGAGAGGTTGTATTTATCAATATTCCTCCGCATCTTTTTGCCCTCGTTCCGGTATAGGGAGATGTCGTCCCTGCGTTTGCATAAAGCAAGGAAAAGAGCGAGCAGGAATGTCATGATGATAATCCAGTGGCTGACCGGTATCAGGGCTGCCGCTCCTCCGGCGGCGACACGGAGTACGAAACCGAGAGCGATGATGAATATGTCGATAAGCGCGAACTGTTTGAGCCACAGTGTATATGCGATATTGAGAATCAGATATGCTCCGATTATAATGATGGTGTACAGGGCGGCAGGTTGCGGCAGCATCATCGGTAATGCTATGGCAACGGCCGCGAGAATGACGAGTGTCGCGATTGCCGTGACCGGAGAGATGAGTCCCGCGGCGATGGGGCGGAAGCGTTTGGTCGGATGCAGTCTGTCAGCCTCGACGTCGATAAGGTCGTTGAGGGCGTAGATGGCTGAAGCTGCGGCTGAAAAGGAGAGAAATGCTATGACAGAGGCCAGCGCCGGGACAATATGCAGCATGTTGCCACTGAAGAATAGCGGCATGAAGACGAACAGATTCTTAAGCCATTGCTGAGGCCTGAGCAACTTTATGACGGGAGGCATAATGATTATTTCACTGATGTTTTTTACAAAGATAATTAATTATCGTGCTGTATGATTGTATTGTTGGATAAAATGTGTAATTTTGTGATTTATGGCATGGTATGTAATGCGTGATTTGAAGCGGGCGAATGCTCTTGAACCGGCCTGGAAAGTATTGTCCGGGCTTGGTTTCCGTGTGTTCACTCCGATGCGCAGCGAGGTGGTGAGCCGTTACGGGCGCCGCGTCGCGGAGTTGCGTGCGTTCATGCCGGATTTGTTGTTTGTGGAGAGTGAGAGAGCAGTCCTCGACCCGGTAGTGGCCCGGATACCTACGTTGCAGTACAGGTTTCTGCGGGGTCAGGGAGCCGGTGCTGTCATGCAGGTCCGTGATGCGGATATGGAACGTTTTATGGCGGCGGTCTCGGGTGAATACGGTGAAGTGCGTTTCTACCGGCCGGATGAAATAACGCCGTCGATGATAGGGCGCGAGATACGCATCATCGGCGGAGCGCTCGACGGTCAGTGTGTGCGGTTGCTCAGTAAGCGGGGGCTTCGGTTGCCACGTTTGCTCGTGGAGTTGCCGGGCGTGCTTACGGCCACGGTCACGGTCACTCCCGAGATGGTGGAGATGGTGTGAGATAGTGATTAGTTATCAGTTGATTGGGGAGGGTTTATTCAGATAGATTATATAGAGACAGATTTTTTATATGAGGCGTAAGGTCACGATAGTATTGCCGGCGTACAATGAGGAGGCGTCGTTTGAGCTTCTGAAGGAGCGCATGGGACGTGTGTTGGCTGAGAATCCGGATTATGACTGGGAGTTTCTGATGGTCAATGACGGTTCGACAGACAATACATTGCAGCAGATGATGCGCCTGCACCGCGAGGATGCCGGACATTGGAACTATGTGGACCTGTCGCGCAATTTCGGCAAGGAGGCCGCGATGCTTGCCGGTTTCGACTATGCACGCGGCGATGCGTTGATAGTGATGGATATAGACATGCAGCATCCCGTGGAGGTCATACCCGAGATGTTGCGTTGGTGGGAGGAGGGTTATGATGATGTATATGCTCAGCGTCGTTCGAGCCGTGAGTCGTGGTTCAAGCGACGGAGCAGCCGGTGGTATTACCGTCTGTTGCAGCGTTCGACACGCGTTCCCATCCAGCAGAATACGGGCGATTTCCGTCTTCTGGATAGAAGTTGTATAGACGCTCTCCGGAGGTTGCGCGAGACGGAGCGAAACACGAAGGGTCTGTATTCCTGGATAGGATTTCGCAAGAAAGGTGTTTACTATGAGCAGCTCGAACGTCAGACCGGGCGGAGCAAGTGGAGCGTGATGCAACTTATCGACCTGGCAATCAACGGCCTGACGAGCTATACGGTCGCTCCGCTGCGTATGGCTACGATTTTAGGGGTCAGTGTCAGCCTCATAGCGTTTCTGTATCTAATCTATATAATCATCAAGACGGTGCTGTACGGCGACCCGGTCGCGGGGTATCCGACGCTGATGGTGACAATTCTCTTCATGGGGGGTGTGCAGTTGCTGTCATTAGGCATTATCGGGGAATATCTCGGCAAGGTCTTCATGGAGAGCAAGGGACGGCCGGTGTATCTGGTCGAATCATACAACGGGGTAAAGGATGGTGATAAGGAAAACGGAGTCAAGGACGGTGATAAGGGAATGGTTCGCTGACGGTGGTTCAGAGACGTTTGAGGAGGTCGGTGGCGACTGATATTCTTGCTGCTCCGAGTGTCCCGATTGCGACAATCAGCTGGCTCTTGTTGTCATCGGCGGTAATGACAGTGCCGGAGATGCCGCGGAGGTTGCCGCGGATGATGGTTACGCGGTCTCCGCTCCTGATTGGTGTGTCGACAAATGTGACCGGCACATCCGACTGTCCGAGCATATATTTGAGTGTATCGATGTCGTGTTGCGTGACGCGTGCCGGAGGCGCAGCCTCTCCTGTATCACTCTTGGCGGCGCGGTCAGACATAAAGCGGTATATATAAGGCAGGGAGACCAGCCGGCGTCGTTGTGCCTCGGTACAGCGGACGAATACGAGCATGGGAATGACCACTTTGAGTATGTGTGCCTTACGTCCGTTTTTCCATACTTTGGTGACATTCTGGGTGGCGACATACGCCTCCAGACCGAGATTCTCGATGCGTTCGCGCACAACCTTCTCGGTGTTGTATCCCACCATGGCGATGTACCATGCCGGCGTGTCGTCGGTATCGGATGTGCAGGGAAATTTCAGTGAGGAATCAGGGCGCATGATGCAGGATATTGAGTCGGGTTGTGGCAAAGTTACTAAAAATTGGATAAAAGGCCAAACTCTCTGCCAACTCCCGACATATGCCGCATGGCTCAAATATCGTTACCAATATAATATAAAGCGGTTTGTGAGCGTTATATTAGGAGATAAATATGCGTATACGATTTTGTGATAAATATATAGAGTTGCACCGGTATCATATATTGCTGACTGCAATCCTTTTCAGCCTCGTTGTTTCCGCCAGGGTCCCCGGCCGTTTTGTCCATCATCCGAGCGCGGATATATACTCCTATACCGGCCTGTCAAACGGGTATAACAACTGCCTGAATATAACAGACGGTGAACGTTATGCCTATTTCCGGGTGACTGCATATCCTCACAGACCCGGCACCAAATCCTTGTCCGACACCTACACGATGCTATATCGGGTGGATAAACACAATATCGGTAAGGAGGGTGGACGCCTCGAGAGTGTGATGCAGGAATTGCCTGTCAGCGGCTCGCTCGTG
>CAMWRB010000020.1 GCA_947176545.1 uncultured Porphyromonadaceae bacterium | reverse complement strand
CTATAAAATCAAGTGCCTTCGCAAAAGCCGCTATACCTACAAAGTCAGGAGTGCCGGCCTCAAATTTATACGGCAATTCGGCAAACGTGGTATGTTCAAAGCTTACATGTCCTATCATCTCACCGCCACCCTGATACGGTGGCATAGACTCCAACAGTCGACGCTTGCCGTACAGCACTCCGATACCCGTCGGGCCATACATCTTGTGAGATGAGAATACATAGAAATCACAGTCGAGTTCGCGGACATCTATCCGGAGATGCGGAGAAGCCTGAGCACCATCGACCAGCACCGGCACGCCGTGTGAATGAGCCGTGGCAATCATCTCCCTGACGGGATTGATTGTGCCGAGCACGTTGCTGACATGAGTAAACGAAGCCATCACCGTCCGCTCGTTGAACAGCGTATTATACTGCTCGATATCGAGTTCGCCGCGCTCGTTGATATCCACAACTCTCAGAACAATTCCGGTACGCGACTGGAGCAACTGCCAGGGCACGATATTGGCATGATGCTCCATGACGGTCAGTATGACCTCGTCACCGGCCTTGAAGCGCGAACCGAACGAGGCTGCAACAAGATTGATACCCTCCGTGGTGCCGCGTGTGAAAATGATTTCCTCTACCGATTCAGCATTGATATATTCGCACACGCGCCGGCGTGTCGCCTCCTGTCGGGCGGTCGCTTCCTGCGATAAGGTATGCACACCGCGATGCACATTCGCCTTACGCTCGTAGTAATCCGACACGATATCTTCCACCACCTGACGGGGAGTCTGTGAGGTAGCGGTATTATCCAGATATATCAGGGGCTTACCTTGCACCTTAACTTCAAGCGACGGAAACATCTCACGTATGCCCCTCACGTCATACTCAGCCTTACACATAACCTCTTCCTGCTGTTTTGCCCGTATCGGATTTTACATTCAATATTCAATATTCATATCCACCTCACCGCAACTCTCCTGACCTTTGCAGCTCAGACAGGCGTCCTCACCACCGGCAAACCGGCGTTCTACAAGATATGTCAGACGTTCACGCAGATGAGACAGACGTACCTTCTCTATCACATCACTCAGAAATGCCTGTTTCAGCAACAGCTTGGCCTCCTCCTCAGCCAGTCCGCGCGAACGCATATAGAACAGCTGCATCTCGTCGAGTCGACCTATGGCAGTGCCATGCGAACACTTCACGTCATCATTGTATATTTCCAGCTGCGGCTTGCTGTACATACGGGCCTCGCCGCTACCGACTATATTGCGGTTGGACTGATAGGCCTCGGTCTTGACCGCCCCCTCATCGACCCTGACCAACCCGGTGAAGGCTCCCCGACTGCTGTCATCGAGCACATATTTGAAGAGTTCATCGGTATGGCAATAACCAACGGTATGCTCGACATGGGAATAAGTATCGAGGCGGCGTTCACCATCCTCTATACCCATACCGCACAGGCTCAGTTCAGCACCCTTGCCCGTGAAGCGACAATAATATTCATTGCGTGTCACACCGTTATACAGGGTTATCCCGTTGATGGTGACATGGCTGTCGGCGGACTGCTCGGCGTACAGGGCACTGAGCCGAACACTTCTCACACTGCTCTCCTCCATCTCATAATATTCAAGCCGCGAACCTGCGCCGGCATATATCTCCACAACCTGAAGGTTCATCATATCGACAGTGTTGTTCTGAGTGTGGTCACAAGCCAATATATTGACTTCGGCATTCTCTTCAAGCACTATCAGCACACGGCGGACTGCCATCAGGGGTACGGCGGACTGCAGAATATTGACAAGCTGTATGGTTTTATCCACTTTTGTACCGCGGGCCACATGTATCAGTATTCCATCCTGTGCCAACAAGGTGTTCAGCGCCGCTATCGGATTATCGAGCGACGCGAGCCCGCCGTAGTATCGGCCGATGATTTCCGACGGGACTGCGCCCTGAGAGTTGAGGCTGCAGACAGTCACTCCCGCGGGCAAACCGTTGGTACTGATAGGTGTCAGCGCAAACCTGTCGTTGATGGTCAGGAATAGCGACGTACTGAGTCGCGGCACGCCGCATCTGAATGACTCCGCGGGATTGACATCCATCGGCAGACGATTGATATTGACTCCGTAATCCTTGCCCAACAACTCCGACAGAGAAGTGATTTCATAATTCTCGGAGCCTAAGCGCGGCAGACGTGCATGACGCAGATGCCCGGCAGCTTGCTCGCGCAATGCGTTCATCGCCGGAATGCTGTGACTGCAGAGAGCATCCCGATGATGCTCATACAGTTCTATATATTGTCTTATTGATTCTTCCATCACTTACCTCCTCTGCTCCGCATCCTTACGCTCCACCTCTTCCTTAATCCAGTCATAGCCGCGTTCCTCAAGCTCGAGAGCCAGCTCCGGTCCGGCTGTCTTGACGATACGTCCTTTATAGAGGATATGGACTATATCCGGTTTTATATAATCCAGCAGACGCTGATAGTGCGTGATGACTATTGTGGCGTTATCGGCGCTTTTCAGCTTGTTTACTCCCTCGGCCACAATACGCAGGGCATCGATGTCGAGACCCGAATCGGTCTCGTCAAGGATAGACAGACGCGGTTCGAGGACTGCCATCTGGAAGATTTCATTACGCTTCTTCTCACCGCCGGAGAAACCCTCATTCACGCTGCGCGACGCCAGCTTATTGTCAAGTTCGACGACACTACGCTTCTCGCGCATCATCTTCAGGAACTCCGAAGCACTCATCGGCTCCATGCCGAAGTATTTACGCTTGGCGTTGACTGCGGCACGCATGAAGTTAACCATCGACACTCCGGGTATCTCCACCGGATACTGGAAACCGAGAAACAGACCCTCGTGGCTGCGCACTTCCGGAGACATGGCAAGCAAGTCCTTGCCATAAAACTCCACAGACCCGCCCGTCACATCATATGATGGATTGCCGGCCAATACCATCGACAAGGTTGATTTGCCGGAACCGTTCGGTCCCATGATGGCATGTACCTCACCCGGACGGACTTCAAGATTGATGCCCTTCAATATCTCTTTTCCATTAATCTCTGCACGCAGATTATTAACCTTTAACATACGCTTATATTATATTTAGTCAGCTGAATGTTCAGCTGTTTGTTTCCTCTCCGGCAGGCCGGACCGCTACACTTATAACATCGACGCCCGCATGATAGTTGATACCACCCTCTCCGGCACACGATATCTTGCGTGCGTCACGCAACTGCATCCGGTGGGCAAAGTCGTCAAAACTCTCGCTGCCTAACGTCGCCGGAGCGATACACAGCACCAGATTGACCAGATTGCCGTCGTCCGAGCGACCGTCGCGCATCAGCGGCGAATCCGGATTGTAACCCACCAGAACATTGAGCACCATCGACAGCACCAACAGATAGTTGAAGATACAGAAAGCCGCCCCCAACAGCGAATCAAGAAGACTCGTGCCGAGCATACGGGCTGCCTGACGCACTATTCCGGTTATGCTTCTAAACAACAGATACACACTGCCGTAGATTAACAGAGCAGCGATATTGCCGGTCAGATACTCACCTCCCTCCTCGAGATGCGACCTGCCGATTATGCTCCCGATTACATCGCTCACTCCGGGAATAAAGATGTGGGTGCATATCACACCGAATGCAAGCCCGAGTACAGATGTCACCTGTCCCGTAAGGCCGCGACGATAACCTCTGACAACCGCCAGAAGAGCCACGACTATTATTAACAGATGATACATAATGCAAATTTAATAATTTTTAAGTATTTCCACCCTATCGACGATAATATTTGACTCTCTGATTCCGGAGTATGGCTCACACCCCGGCTCACCTCTCCTGCGGCTTTTCACACCGATATATCCGTTGGACACTCCCTGTTTACACCGCCCGAACAACGCATGAACTCACCGCTCAATTTCCGTATTTGGAAATAATACATTATATTTGCATATCATGAAGCTCTTCAACGGACCTAACTCCATTCAACGCATCAAGGACCTGCGCGCCACTATCGCCTTTATCATAGTGTGTTGCGCTCTGATAGCCGCCGCTGTATGGGCTTACCGGAGCTTTATAACATCGCCCCCGTTCGTAGACCCCGAGAGATACCCGGTCAGAGGTATCGACATTTCACACCACAACGGCTGGATGAATCTCGACGCCGCCGCACGCGACGGTATCGATTTCGTCTTCATCAAGGCCAGCGAAGGGGAGGATATGCACGACCCCAATTTCAACATCAATTATATCAAAGCCTCGCACGCGGGACTCAAAATCGGAGCTTACCATTTCTTCAAATTCGATACCGACGGAATCAAACAGGCACGCAACTTCCTCAGTGCTGTCGGCGACAAGCATCTCGACCTCAATCCCGTCATCGATTTCGAGAAGGCTTTCAACAGGGAGGTGGAACCGCAACTCGCCATGCAGCGCCTTGCAGATATGGCCGATTACCTGAATCTCAGCGGATACCGCGTGATTGTCTACACCAACAAGGAGAGCTACGAGATGGTCAGGGACGCACTCCCCGGCACTTCATTATGGATATGCTCGTTCAACCGCATTCCGATTGATGCCGAATGGACTTTCTGGCAGTATGACCATCACGGCAAAGTGGCCGGGATACGCGGAGACGTGGACCTCAACACATTCGTGGGCTCACGTGCCGACTGGGAGAAATACCTCAACAGCGGCACATTCTGACCCCCCGGCTCACCGCTTATATGACGCTTCATAAGAGGCAATCCCACACTAGAGGATTTCATTCTTTAGCCATTCGTAAACTCTTAGAGCGCATTCCTTAACATTTTTTGATAATTACAGGCTAATAATTTGATACATTTCTCGTTTAGTTATTGGTTAATTATATAATTTCATCCACGTGAACAGCTCTACACACAACATACTATCACACACATCGCGCTTACACTCTGCATTTTACAGATATTTCGGAGTGTTGCTCTGTGTCGTGGCCGCTCTCTGTTGCAGCTTCCACTCCGCAGCTCGCGATGCGGATTATTATGCCGCTGCGTCAAAATTGGCCAACGGACGATGGGCTAAAATCAAAGTCGAGCGCACAGGTATGCAGTTTGTCAGCAAAGCTACTCTCAACGCACTCGGTTTCACAGACCATTCCAAGGTCAATGCATACGGCTATGGCGGAGCGCTAATCTCCGAAAACCTATCTGACCCTCAACCGGACGACCTCCCGCTCGTCCCCACTGTTCATACCCCGAACGGTATACTCTTCTTCGGCAACGACATATTCCGCCGCACTCTCTCGCAGGACAGTCATATGAGTTTCGGACACTCCTCCAATCCATACTCCGACGAGTCGTGGTACTTCCTGAGCGACATAACCCCCACGGACACAACATTGCCGATATCGGACCTGACGGCAGAATCGGCCGATGTTGTCACTACATTCACCGAACAACTGATTTACGAGAAAGACCTTGTCGCCCCCTCCAACACCGGCAGAATACTGCTCGGTGAGGATTTCCGTTCTCCCTCCAACCGCACTTTCACTTTCCAGCTCGGTGACAACACGGGTGAGGATGTTCGTTTCAAGGTGACTTTCGCCACTCTCACCGGCTCATCGCCCTCATCGCTTGCCTTCTCTGTCAATGGCAACAAACTCAACAGCACTATCTCCGACGCTATACCGGCCATAACCAATTCCGAACAGTTCATGCGTTATGCCACAACTTCCCATTCGGCCTCAAACGTCGGTAACAATATGCAGCTCAATATCCAGTTCAACGGCAACGGCAATGTCCAGATGGCCCGGCTCGATTATATCGAAGTCGAATACACACGTCGACTCAGGCTGACGGACGGACAATTATATTTCCAGACCGCACACACCGTCCCGACCGCAATGCGTCTCGCCGGGTGTAACGCCGGAGTCACTATCCTCGATGTCACCGACCCTTCTGACATCAGGGAGGTAAAGACTACACTCTCCGGCACAGACGCCACATTTGTAGCCGATTCCGGACTCCGTAAATATATAGCGTACAACCCCAACGTACCGGGATACAACATCTCATCGACTGCTGCTGTCAGCAATCAGGATATCCATTCGCTCGAAACCCCCGACATGCTCATAGTGACGCCGGCTGCCTATATGACGGCTGCTCAGCGCCTCGCACAGCATCACGCCGACCATGACGGCATGTCAGTACATATACTCACACCGGAGGCCATCTACAACGAGTTCTCATCCGGCACTCCGGATGTGAGCGCCATGCGCAAACTGCTCAAGATGTGGTATGACCGTGCGACAGCTGTGGACAAGACACCCGTGAAGTACTGTCTGCTCATGTCTCGTCCCACCTACGACCACAAGACCGCATCCCGTTCCGCCGATTGGGAACTTATCCCCACATGGCTCTCCGAGGGTGGTATTTCACAGACCACTTCATACAGCACCGAAGACTTCATCGGTATGCTCGATGACACACCCTCACTGCAGGCGTTCAATATCGCCCGACAGAAGATTCACGTCGCTGTTGGACGCCTTCCGGTGATTTCGGCCGAGGAGGCTGATGTCATGGTCAATAAGATTATAAACTATGTGGAGAATCCCGAACTCGGTGCATGGCGCAACAACATCATGCTAATAGCCGACGACCAGGACAACGGTGTTCACCTGAACCAGGCTGAAAATGTCTACAAGGCTATGAATAATAACGAAGTAGGCAATTCCTATCTCTACGACCGAATATATCTCGACGCATACCGGATGGTAGCCACCTCCACAGGTGATACTTACCCCGATGCCAAAGAGAGAATGCTCAAGTTGTGGAATGACGGCATCGCATATATAGACTACATTGGTCATGCCTCGCCCAAGGAGTGGGGACACGAGGATTTCCTCAACTGGACCGACATCAACAGCTTCAGCAACACGCGCCTGCCGTTCCTCTATGCCGCGACATGCGACTTCGCACGCTGGGATGCTATCGACCGCAGCGGAGCCGAGGTATTATGGCTCTACCCGACGGCCGGAATTATTGCTACCATATGCCCGAACCGTACCGTCTACATAACACAGAACGGCACGCTCAACCTCTCGACCCACACCAATATCTTCAATCAGGGACGTATGTCGCCCAAACGTATCGGCGACCTTATGATTGAGGGTAAGAACGGTGTCACCAATATCGACGACAATAAACTGAGATACATCCTCATAGGCGACCCGGCCATGGCGCTCCCGATACCGACTCACTCCGTCGCTCTCGATAACATCATGCAGACACCCACTGATGATATCACCGACGAACTCCCCGTCATTCCCGCACGGGGCAAGGTCGAGCTGGCCGGAAGTATCCTTAAACCTGACGGAAGTACCGACACTTCTTTCAACGGTATCCTGCACATACAGATGCACGACGCCGAGATGCCTATCGAGACCAACGGCAACGGAGCGTCCGGTGTAGTCTCCGTATACAATGACCGCAAGACCAAACTCTTTTCCGGCAGCTGCCGTGTCAAGGATGGCAAATGGAGCACTACGCTCCTCATGCCCTCCGAAATAGAGAACAATTATTCCCCGGCACGGATGACTTTCTATGCTTCGGCCGAGGACGGACTTGAAGCCAACGGTTCATTCGACCGCTTTTATGTCTACGGTTATGATGAGAATGCCGATGCCGATACGGACGGTCCCGACATCTCCCTCTTTGCCCTCAACCGTCAGGACTTTGAGGATGGAGGAGCTGTTCACAGCAATCCTATCGTACTCGCTTCATTCTCCGACCCGTCGGGCATAAATCTCTCCGATGCCGGCATCGGACATAAAATAACATTGTGTCTCGACAGAAACACCTACTTCGAGGATGTCAATTCATACTATACCTCTGACCCGGACAATATGACGGCCGGCTCAATAGTATATCCCATGCCCGAACTCTCAGCCGGAGAACACACGCTCAAGCTAACCGTGTGGGATAACGCCAACAATTCATCGAGCCGTACCATCAACTTCAACGTCGGTGTGGCTATGCAACCGGTCATCTATAACCTCGACACGGATGTCAGTCCGGCCCGTGAGGCTGTCAATTTCATGTTGTCGACCGACCGTCCTATGGCCAAACTCGATTGCACCATAGAGGTCTTTGACCTCAACGGACGCAGAGTCTGGATGAGCAACGAGCAGAGTGTCACCGACATTGCTTCGGCGCTCACCGTATATTGGAATCTCTGTGACGACTCGGGAACACGTGTACCCAGAGGCATCTACCTCTACCGCGCTACAATACAGTCGCCTGAAGGCACATCGACCACCGCATCAAAGAAGCTTGCAGTAACCGGACTATGATATATTGACCGGCCGCCGTGCCGGTCAATAACTTATTTTTGAATATTTACCGAACTTTCAGTAACTTTGTGTTTTCCAAACGCCGATGTCACTGACAAATAACAATCATATCATCCTGCCCGAACCGACGTTGCGCCGGTTGCCGTGGTATCTCGCATACGTCGAGACACTCCTGGCACGCGGTCAGGAACATATATCATCCACCGGTATATCCAAGGCTCTCAATGTGGACAGTTCTCAGATTGCCAAAGACTTGTCCTTTCTCAACCTGAAAGGCAAGACCCGTATCGGATATAACGTGGCCGACCTTGCGGGAGCCCTCTCCGACTTCCTCGGATTTCACCAGATACACAAGGCCTGCATTTTCGGCACCGGCAGTCTGGGCAAAGCGCTGATACGGGACAACGGACTGGCCAACTACGGCCTCCATATTGTCGGAGCTTTCGACACCAATCCGGACATCATAGGCTCTTCCGTCGAGGATGTCCCAATCTCGGATATCAAAGATATCAGCGACATATATGATAAGTTTGAACCGGCTGTGGCCATTATCACCGTGCCGGCCGAGGCGGCTCAGACGGTAGCAGACACCGCTATCAAGACCGGATTCAAGGCTATCTGGAATTTCACCCCCTACCGTGTCCGCGTGCCGGATGACATCGTGATTGCCAACACATCCATCTATGCTCACCTCGCATTGATATATAACCGGCTCAAAGCCGATTGACACTCCCGCATCCACGGATGCGACATAACCGCCTGTAACAACGACCGAATTATGAAGTTTCTCATCATATTCAATCCTGACACGCCCGACGCATGGTCGGTTCTGCCCGATTCCGTCGGTCTGCAGTCCGAGCGACCCCTTTTTGTGCCGGACTTTGAAGACGGTGCCTGCGCATGCCCGGCGGTCGCTGTCAAGTTGTCACGGCTCGGCAAGTGTATCGAACGTCGCTTCGCCGGCAGATACTGGCAGGAGACGGCGCCCGCCATTGTCGTCATGCCACGCGGAACTGCCGACAAAATCCGTGACGGAGTGACACCCGATGTGACCGAACTTTGCTTCGACTCGTCTATTGTCACCGGCACATTCGCCGTCCATGATGATATATCATTCAGTTTTGACAATTCCGGCACACAGCGCACAGTCACACAGGATAAGGAGACGATTGACAAAACAGTCGAACAGCTTTCGGAACTTAATACACTCAAGACCGGAGACATCATATTGCTTCTCTCCCCACACCCTTTCGTGATAAATGAAAACGACATCATTACGGCTGATTCACCGGGCAGGAATGACCTTCACCTGCTTCGTACAAAGATAAAATAAAACCAAACCGCATGAAA
Source organism: uncultured Porphyromonadaceae bacterium (assembly GCA_947176545.1). Lineage (GTDB taxonomy): Bacteria > Bacteroidota > Bacteroidia > Bacteroidales > Muribaculaceae > Lepagella. The sequence continues at coordinate 1,479 of CAMWRB010000020.1, read as the reverse complement.
TTTTTACTTTCCATACTTACCGGCTTGTTCTCGGCTCTCTCCCTGCTTGCCGCCCCAACTCTTCCTCCCGCTTTCTTTGCCCGCCAGTCTGTGCTGAACACCGGCAACTGGGTCAAGATTGCCGTCGATGATACCGGCATATACGAGGTCTCATACCAGACCCTCAAATCAATGGGATTTACCGACCCCGAAAAGGTCGGCGTCTACGGTCGCGGAGGTAAAGTCATACCGATGGACTTCGTTGATTGGTCTGGTAAACTCAATGTATCCGATGACCTCGAACCGGTCGCCGTTCTGCACCTGAATGATAAAATATACTTCTATGCGGAAGGGGTGGACACTCAGACTTTCAACGACGCTTCCGCTCTCTCCATCAAAGGATATTACGAGCGGTACTCCAAAAACATATATTCTCACAAGGGGTATTACTTCCTTTCGGATGTCGAGCCACCCCTGCTGATGGATGTACGTACTATCGAGGAATCGGCGGCCAACGGCACGACAGCAACCGGATATGGAAAAATTTCACACGAGGTCGACCTCATACACAATATGTCCAACACCGGACAGCTTTACTTCGGAGAGAAACTGACCGGAGATAACGCCCGTATCGAATGGCCCTTATCGCTGCCCGGTTGCATACCTTACGAGACCGGAGTGATGGAATGCTCGTTCTATCTGGACCGTGATGTGAGGGGTCATCTCTCATATGGCGTCAAGGGGATGGACGACAATATCTCATTCGACACCAAGACGTATGCCTCGACTGTCATGCGCGACCAGGAGCCGAGATACGGAGAGGTCAAGGTGACCGGTGAGTCCACTACACTGTTCGTGGAATTTCAGACCTCGGATGATGTAGAGATAGCCCACCTCGACTATTGGACTCTCACATACCCGCGTTACCTGCCGACTCTGCGTGACGGCAAGGGCAACCGTCTCAATCAGGAGTTCATAAGCTTTCCCGACATTCCGCGCAACCGCACCTGGGCCGCCACATTCACCAATGCCGGCTCGATGTGTATCCTCGACATCTCCATACCCACGCGCCCGGCTGTGCTCGACGGTGAACTCCGCGGCTCGAACAAGACTGTACATATCACCAACAACACCGGTGTGGCAGAGCTGATGGTCTTCGACCCCATGTTGCCGCAGAAACAGATTTCGGGTTACAACACTGCCAACCCCTTCATGTCCAATCAGAACCTCCACGCCCTCGCCGCCGACGGAGTGGACCTCATCATCATCTGTATTCCCGCACTGCACGACCGTGCGCTCAGACTTGCCGCCATACATGAAAAGCATGAGGGTATCAAGGTCGCCGTGGCTACCACTGAAGAGGTTTATAACGAATTTTCACAGGGCATACCTGACCCGATGGCATACCGCTCGTTTGTCAAGGCCGCATATTCTTCAGAACACCCGGTGAAAAACCTCCTGCTGCTCGGCCCGCTCGTGGCTGATGTCAGGGGTACCCCC
>CAMWRB010000019.1 GCA_947176545.1 uncultured Porphyromonadaceae bacterium | reverse complement strand
ACCTGCACACACTTCAGGACATCGAACGGCAAATCTCCCCCGACCCACACCGCAATCCTGACGGCACATACGCCGACAGGACCATCGACATTGACATCATGGGCATCGAGGGAGTCACAATGAATACTCCGGAGCTGACGCTCCCCCATCCTCACCTGGCCGAGCGTGACTTCTTCATGCAACCGCTCCGCGAACTACAACAAGAGATAGCCGAGTCATGCAACGACAGCACTATATCGACGCACTCCGGGCACTGACCATGCTTTCCGTCGTCATGGTACACCTGCTGGTACGTGGCTTCGGACTAAACCCCGACATCAGCGGACTGGCGGTCATTAGGGCCACTTTTACACTCCCCTTATTCTTCTGTGTCAGCGGGTTCTTCGCCTGCCGTCCCATAGAAGACTTCACATTTCCGCGCATTTTCAAGTCGCTCAAGACACGTATCTGTGCACTCCTCCTCGGCTCCATTGTCTTCGACACACTTTATCTTATCACTCAGCATAAGAATCCTTTCCTTTGGAGCGACGGTGATTTCGACAGCTACTGGTACACATTCACCCTGCTGCAAATATACATAGTCTATATCCTCACCATACTCGCCGCACGGCTCGCGCACCGGCAATCAGTCTCCACAACGCTGCTTATCATCTTCGCTATCGCTGGATATATAGCCCATTACTATATCGATTATCCTCACTATCGGTACTACTGGCTCTTCGCTCCAAAATCAATGGAGTACTTCCAATTCTTTGTCATAGGGTGTCTTGTGCGCCGGTACAGCCGACGATTCTTCAAGCTGCTGGAGCGACCCGGACTCCTCTCACTCCTTATCGTCATATATGTCGCATCAGTGATTGCCCATTACTATTACGGCACACAGCTGCGCTCATTCTCCCTATGGCTGTTCCGCATCAACAACGACCTGCTGAGCCGATATTCAGCCCTGCTCCTGGTGTTATATATCTTCTATAACTCGCGTGCACTCTTCGACCGCGACACACCCCTCATCCGCTCATGGTGCCGCATCGGGACACGTACCCTCGATATTTATTATCTGCATTACTTTCTCATACCCACCATGCGCTGGGTCGGTCCATACCTTACCAAGGGCAACACCATCCTGCTCCAGCTCATCATCGCCATACCCATCGCCCTCATAATCATAGCCCTGACAATGGCCATCGGCTCCCTAATCAGGCGCGCCCCCGGTCTCCGCCTTCTCCTCGGCCAAAAATAACCCCCTTCACAAATCAAAGACCTCATAATCCTCTCAGACCTCTCAGACCTCACAGCCAATCGCCCTCCAATCAATAAAAAAATTTGCAAAACCCGAAAAAACATATTACCTTTGCAAATCAAACATCGGTCTGGTAGCTCAGCTGGATAGAGCAACAGCCTTCTAAGCTGTGGGTCCTGGGTTCGAATCCCAGCCGGATCACCCTCTTAAGAATGCAATAACACTTCAGAGTCTCAGACATAATTTATGCCTGAGACTCTGACTTTATACCCTCTCCGCGCAGACAGAGCAATCCCTGATAATTCATAATAGCGTTGATTTAATTGACAGAAATCTGCGGTTGGAATATCAATTTTTTTTTGTATTTTTGCACACGATAGTTTAGATAGAGCCTTTCTCACAAGAAATGCTATAACAACAATACCGATTATTGTGGAGACCAAATACATCTTCGTGACAGGTGGTGTCGTGTCATCTTTAGGCAAAGGCATCATCGCTTCTTCATTAGCCCGACTCCTGTTATCGCGTGGCTATCGCGTTACAATTCAGAAGTTTGACCCATACATCAACATCGACCCGGGAACTCTCAACCCCTACGAACACGGCGAATGCTATGTCACGGTCGACGGACATGAGGCCGACCTCGACCTCGGACACTACGAGCGCTTCACCAACATACAGACCACACGTGCCAACAACGTCACGACAGGCCGTATATACCAGAGCGTCATCGACAAGGAACGCCGCGGAGACTATCTCGGCAAGACCGTACAGATTATACCTCATATCACTGACGAAATCAAGCGTAACGTCAAGCTGCTCGGCAATACGGGACAGTTCGATTTCGTCATCACCGAAATAGGAGGTACCGTCGGTGACATCGAGTCCACACCATTCCTTGAGGCCGTACGTCAGCTCCGTTGGGAACTGGGCCGCAACGCTCTCTGCATTCACCTCACATACGTCCCCTATCTCAAGGCAGCCAAGGAGCTGAAGACCAAACCCACCCAGCACAGTGTCAAGATGCTTCAGCAGGTCGGCATACAGCCCGACATACTCGTGCTCCGCACCGAGAAGGAGATTCCGCCGAACATGCTCCGCAAGGTCGCTCAGTTCTGCAACGTCTCGCCCGAAGCCGTCACTCAGAGCCTCGACGTCCCGACAATCTATCAGGTGCCGCTGATGATGCACTCTCAGAAACTCGACGAGATTGTCCTCGACAAGATGGGAGTGCCCGCGGAGGGAGAACCCGACCTCAATGCATGGAATCACTTCCTCGACAAACTCAATTCAGCCGAAAAGAGTGTCCGTATCGGTCTTGTCGGCAAGTATGTGGAACTGCAGGATGCCTACAAGTCCATCAACGAGTCATTGCTGCAGGCCGCTACATATTGCGACCGCCGTCTGCAACTCGAATTCATCCACTCCGAGAAACTTACCAATGCCAACGTCGACGAACGCCTGCGCGGACTTGACGGCATACTCATCGCCCCCGGCTTCGGACAACGTGGCATCGAGGGTAAATTTGTCGCTCTGAAGTGGTGTCGCGAGCATGATATCCCCACGCTCGGCATATGCCTCGGCATGCAGTGCATGGTCATCGAGTTCGCCCGCAATGTCCTCGGACTTAACGAGGCCAACAGCACGGAGATGAATCCCCACACTCCCCATAACGTCATCGACCTCATGGAGGAACAGAAGAGCATATCCAACCTCGGAGGCACCATGCGTCTCGGTGCATACGAATGTGTACTCACTCCCGAATCGAGGGCGGCTCAAGCATACGGTAAAACGACCGTCAGCGAGCGTCACCGTCACAGATTCGAGTTCAACAGCGAATACCGCGACCGGTTTGAAGCTGCCGGCATGAAGTGTGTAGGTGAAAATCCCGCCACACACCTCGTCGAGGTCGTCGAGTTGCCCGACCACAGATGGTTTGTCGGCACGCAATACCACCCCGAATACAGCAGTACAGTTCTGAATCCCAATCCACTCTTTATTTCATTTGTCAAGGCCGCTATCGAATACGGCGCCGAACAGGGACACGAATAATAACTCTCTATGGATAAAAATACTATCTCCGGCCTGTTGCTGATGGCCGTTGTTTTCCTGGCCTTCATGTGGTTCTCCCCCAAGAAGGAACAGACCGTTACTCCGGAGCAGACCGAACAGGTAGCCGAAACCACATCACGTCCGCTGACCACCGACTCGCTCAACGAGACCGAACACAAATGGCTCGTCGAGAACATAGTGCGCAACGGTCGTCAGAACACCGCTGCGGACGGCACAGCCTATTATACCGTCGACGACAACGGGGTCACCCTCAATGTCAAGGGAGACTCCGTATGGGGCAACGTAGCTGTCGGCGGCAAGACACTCGACTGGAAAGACATCGCATCCGCCAACCTGCAGGCCATGTCGCTCGACGAGCAGAGAGATGCCGTCAATATGGTACGCAATCTCTCCAACTCGATGGGTAAGTACGGCAAGTTCTCGCGCTTCCTCAACGGCACATCCCGACAGATGGTGCTCGAGAATGATGTCTTACGCATTACGCTTGACACCAAGAGCGGCTCAATCACGTCTGCCGAGCTTAAGAAATATGATACCGAATATTCGGCCGACGAGACCAAGAAAGTCAAAAGGAAAGTTGTCCTCTTTGACAACGGCACAGACACTTTCAACTTCCTCCTCCCGCTCCCGCAACCTGTCGAGAGCAAGGATCTCTACTTCACCGCCGACACTCCCAACGACACCACTGTCGTGATGAAACTGCAGCTCGCCGACAATGCTTACTGGGGTATTGAATACACCCTCCAACGCGGCGAAAACTACCTCATCGGCATGCGCATCGTCCAGAAGAATATGGCCGATATCGCAGCCAGCAACAACCGTATACTCGGTGTCGACTGGAGTCAGCGCATACGCCGTCAGGAGATGGGACGCATGTTCGAGGAACGCAACTCAGGCATCTACTACAAGTTTGCCGGCGGCTCTGTCGAACGCCTCTCCGAGAATAAGAATGACAGCGAGGAGCGTCAGGCCAAGGTCATATGGATTGGATTTAAAAACCAGTTCTTCTCATCGGTACTTATCGCTGACAAGAATTTCAACACCGCCGACTTCAACTCCGTCATAGAGAAGAACAGCGATTACCTCAAGGATGTCTCAGCACGTGCCGAAGTCAATGATTATGACTGGAATGCCGCCAATCCGGTATCGTTCAGCCTCTACCTCGGTCCCAACCTCTATCCCCTCCTCTCCGACCTCGAAGATACCATCCAGCCCGGCGAAGACCTCGACCTCACCAAACTCATCCCCCTCGGATGGGCGCTCTTCCGTTGGATTAACGTAGGCATCGTCATACCGGTATTCAGCCTGCTCGGCAAGTTCCTGACCAACTACGGCATCATCATCCTGTTGCTCACCATCTTCATAAAACTCATACTCTTCCCGCTCACCTACAAGAGCTACAAGAGTCAGGCCAAGATGCGTATCCTCGCTCCCGACATCAAGGCTATCAATGAGAAATATCCCGGCACCGAGAATGCCATGCTGCGCAATCAGAAGACAATGGCCCTCTACAGCAAGGCCGGTGCCAGCCCGATGTCCGGCTGTCTGCCGATGCTGCTGCAGATGCCCATCCTCTTCGCTCTCTTCACTTTCTTCCCCAGTGCCATTGAGTTGCGCGGCGAAAGCTTCCTCTGGGCTCACGACCTCTCCGCACCCGACGCCATAATCAGCTGGAGCGGCAACATCCCTCTGGTCACCGAATACTTCGGCAATCACATCTCACTCTTCTGTCTGTTGATGACCATTACCAACATCATCTACACATATATCAACATGCAGAACTCCCCCGGACAGATGCCCGGAATGAAGTGGATGATGTATCTCATGCCCGTGTTCTTCATGGTGTTCTTCAACAACTATGCCTCCGGCCTGAGCCTCTACTACTTCCTGTCACTCCTCATCACCATCATGCAGACCTACGCATTCCGCTTCTTCATCAAGGAGAAGGATGTGCGCAAGGCTATGGCCGAGGCCGCCAAGAAGCCTAAGAAAAAGAGTGGCTTCATGGCACGTCTCGAAGAGATGCAGCGTCAGCAACAGCAGATGTTGAAGGAACAACAGAAACGTCAGAAACATTGAATGACCTCAAGACCATAAGGATTTTCCTGTCGACCATCTTTCTGGTTGCGTCGCTCGCGTGGCTCTTCATAGGACCCGATGTCAATCCTTTGGCTATTATCTCGGTCAAATCACAGATTATACCCTCAACGTTAGCTGCCACAATTGGTGCCACGGCCTTTTGGCTCGTGGCAACTTTTGTGTTCGGACGCCTCTACTGCTCCACTGTATGCCCGGTCGGCTCGCTTCAGGACCTCGCTATATGGAGCCGCAGATACCTCGCGCGTCTGAGCCGTAAGAACCGCTCACTGACACGGCCGTATCAATTCGTTCCCCCCTCACGCGGACGCTGGACTTTTCTCACCCTGTATGCCGCAAGCCTGCTGCTCGGCGTCTTCAGTGTAGCCTGGATACTCGAACCCTGGCGACTGCTGCAGTCCGTCGCCGGGTTGGAGCGTCACGCAGCCGTCGCCGACACCTGGGCGCATTCCGGCATATTTATCTCTCTGGCCGACGGTGCACTCATCGGATGTATCATATCAGCCCTGATACTTCTCGTCGTCATACTGATGGCTCTCATACGCGGCCGATGGTTCTGCAACAAGATATGTCCCATCGGGACCGCTCTCGGAGCCATAACGCAATACTCCCTCTATCATATCGAGATTAATCCCGACAAGTGTATCAACTGCATGAAGTGTGAGGACATCTGTCCGGCCCAGTGCGTCAAGGTCCTGTCACGCCATGTCGATGACTCCCGCTGCATAAGGTGTTTCAACTGCCTGAAGGTATGTCCCAACGACGCCATACGCTACCAGATTAACCACAACCGCCGTCGCACCCCGCTGATGCAACGGCGCAAACAATTCAACACATGAAGCAATACCTCGACCTCGTACGACATATACTTGCCGACGGACACCCCAAAAGCGACCGTACCGGCACAGGAACCATCTCCACATTCGGCTATCAGATGCGTTTCGACCTCTCGCAGGGGTTCCCCCTGCTCACCACCAAGCGCGTACACCTCAAGAGTATCATCTACGAACTCCTCTGGTTTCTCAAAGGTGACACAAACGTCAGATACCTGCAGGAACACGGAGTCAGAATATGGAACGAATGGGCCGACGCCGACGGCAATTTAGGACACATATACGGCTACCAATGGCGCTCATGGCCCGACTATAACGGCGGACATATAGACCAGATTAAAGAAGTCATTCAGACCCTGAAGGAAAACCCCGACTCACGACGCATCATTGTCAGCGCATGGAATGTCGCTGACCTCGGCAACATGAATCTCCCTCCCTGTCACGCTTTCTTCCAGTTTTATGTCTCCGACGGCAAACTCTCCTGCCAGCTCTATCAGCGCAGTGCCGACACATTCCTCGGTGTCCCTTTCAACATCGCGAGCTATGCCCTGCTCACCATGATGGTGGCACAGGTGTGCGGCTACCGACCGGGTGACTTCATACACACCTTCGGCGACGTCCACATCTACAACGACCATCTCGACCAACTCCGCGAGCAGCTGACCCGTGCTCCCCGCCCCCTCCCGACCATGCGCATCAACCCAGCCGTCCGCGACATCTTCGACTTCCAATACGACGACTTCCGCCTCGAGGGCTACGACCCCCATCCCCCCATCAAAGCCCAAGTCTCCGTCTAAAAAAACCTGATAACCGATATAACCCTGATAACCGATATAACCCTGATAACCGATATAGCAGTGTGTGAGGGCTTCAGCCCGAAAGAAAAAAGAAGTATATGCTTAACGACAAGACCCTGACCCTGATAGCCGCCATAGCCGCTGACGGAGCCATTGGCCGCCGCGGCGACCTCCTCTGGCATCTCCCCGCCGACCTCCGCCACTTCAAGGAGCTTACTCTCGGCGCTCCCGTCATTATGGGCCGCAAGACCTGGGAGTCACTCCCCAAACGTCCCCTCCCCGGCCGTCAGAACATCGTCATCACCTCCAACCCCGCTTATGACGCCCCCGGAGCCCTTATAGCTCCCTCACTGAGCGCGGCCGTCAAAACGGCCGACAGCGACAAGGTCTTCATCATCGGCGGAGGCAGTGTCTATGCCGAAGCCATCTCTCACGCCGATACTCTCGAACTCACCCGGATAGACAGCACAGTAGAGGATGCTGATACCCGGTTCCCGGAGATTGACCCGGCTGAATGGAGCGAAACCGACGAAAGCCGGTTACGACCTGCGATGAGCCACAATGACCTCACATACAGGTTCGTGACCCTGACACGAAAATAACAGCCGGTTCTTCGCCAGCCGTATCACAGGGGAAAAGATAGAAAAGACAGTAAGAAATAGACAGGAAGAAAAGATAGCAAAAGATAGAGCTGCGCCGATGAAGATAGTACTGATAAATAAATCCGATGCGCGCGGAGGAGCGGCCGTGGTCACCTTCCGGCTCATGGAGGGACTGCGCTCACTCGGCATTGACGCACGTATGCTGGTGGCCGAAAAACTCACTGACTCCCCATACGTCACTCAAGCAGCCTCGCCGCTCCGCATCAAAAGCAGCTTCATGGCCGAACGTCTTCGCATATTTGCCGAGACCGGTTTCGACCGCTCTATCCTCTTCAAAGCAGACACCGGTTATTGCGGACTCGACCTGAGCCGTCACCCGATGGTGCGCGAAGCCGACGCTATCTTCCTCAACTGGGTCAATCAGGGATTCCTCTCGCTCGATGACATCGACGGCATCTGCGCGCTCGGACGACCGGTCATCTGGACCATGCACGACATGTGGTGTCTGACCGGTATCTGTCATCATGCAGGCGACTGCCGGCGTTACCGCGGCAGATGCGGCGACTGTCCGTTGCTCGGACAGGCCCGGACTCCTTTCACGAAGATTTTCGGCTCACCGGCGGGAGCGGACGACATCTCGGCACGCACTCACCGTCGAAAGGCCGCACTCTATGGCTCTCAGTCCATTACCTTCGTGGCCGTCAGCCGGTGGCTCGGACGTCTGGCCAAAGAAAGTTCTCTGCTATCATCTCAGGATGTACGTGTCATCGGCAATGCCTTTCCGGTAGAGGAGACACCCACGCGCCGACCCTTTAATCCCGGACAACTTGACCTAATCTTCGGGGCGGCTCGCCTCGACGACCCCGTCAAGGGGTTTGAACTCCTGATTGAATCATTCCGGAGTCTGAAAGAGAGACATCCTGACATCGCGGCACGCACACGCCTGACGACATTCGGTGACATACGTCAGCCGGAGCTGCTCGACCGCATACCTATCGATTCAAGACACCTCGGCAGGGTCTCTACAGACGCCATACCGGGGATTTATGCCGCGGCTGATGTCGTGCTCTCCACATCCTACTACGAGACGCTCCCCGGCACACTGGTCGAGGGTCAGGCATACGGCTGCATACCCGTCGCTTTCGACAGCGGCGGACAGAGAGACATCGTCGACCACCTCTCCACCGGTTATATAGCCACACCCTATGACACTGCGGAAATAGCCGACGGTATCGCATGGGCATACCGCACCCTGCGCGTCGAAGACACTCACATTATCGGCCGTATGAGACAGAGCGTCATCACGAAATTTTCATCTCAGAACATCGCACGCCGTTATTTGGAGTTGCTCGCAGAGAAAAACGACCTCAATCAGACACATTTTCCGGTTGAGAGAGGCCAATCAGACACATTAATATAAAAAAACTCTTTTATCCGGCTCTAAACCGATAAAAAATCACTATCTTTGCAGGTGGACTGTACCCGAACGTACACTCTGCCCGTTCCTGCGGCCTTTAGCCGGCATTACATGTCGCACGTGGTCGGCTTTCACTCGTAATCTACAGGGATTAATCACTGAAAATGACTATGAATCAAGAGAATTTAAATAAACAGTATCAAGCTGATAATATCCAGGTATTGGAAGGCCTTGAGGCCGTCAGAAAACGCCCGGCCATGTACATAGGCGACATCTCCGGCCGCGGACTCCATCACCTCGTATATGAGGTGGTCGACAACTCAATCGACGAAGCCCTCGCCGGATATGCCAACGATATTCAGGTCACTATCCTCGAAGACAACTCCATACGCGTCACCGACAACGGCCGCGGTATCCCGGTCGACATGCACGAGAAGATGCACAAGCCCGCACTCGAAGTCGTGCTCACCGTCCTCCACGCCGGCGGTAAGTTTGACAAGGGTTCATACAAGGTTTCCGGCGGCCTGCACGGTGTCGGCGTCAGCTGCGTGAACGCGCTCTCCGACTATCTCCGTGCCGAAATCCACCGCAACGGCAAGATTTACATGCAGGAATACTCCTGTGGCAAGCCCACCAACGAGATGACCGTCATCGGTGAGTCCGACCATACCGGAACAACCATCATTTTCCACCCCGACGCCTCTATCTTCACAGAGACCATATACGACTACGACACTCTCGCCAACCGCCTGCGCGACCTCGCATACCTCAACGCCGGCATACGCCTGCAACTCACCGACGAGCGCGTGCGCGACGAGAACGGTGTCGCCAAGACTCACATTTTCTTCTCCAGGGAGGGACTCAAGGAGTTTGTCAAATATATAGACCAGGGCAAGGAACCCCTCATACAGGATGTCATCCATATCAACACCGAACGTAACGGTGTCCCCGTCGAGGTCGCGATGACATACAACACCTCTTTCAACGAGAATATCTTCTCATACGTCAATAATATCAACACCATCGAGGGGGGTACACACCTCACCGGCTTCCGTCGCGGCCTGACCACGACCCTCAAGAAGTATGCCGAGGACAACCACCTGCTCGACAAGCTCAAAATCGAACTCTCCAAGGATGACTTCCGCGACGGTCTGACCGCCGTGGTCTCCGTCAAGGTCGCCGAGCCGCAGTTCGAGGGTCAGACCAAGACCAAGCTCGGCAACAATGAGGTCTCCGGCGTGGTACAGACAGCCGTCAGCGAAGCCCTCAAATACTATCTGGAGGAGAACCCCAAGCAGGCACGCGCCATCGTCGACAAGGTCGTGCTGGCTGCTACAGCCCGTCATGCCGCCCAGTCGGCCCGCCTCAAGGTGCAGCGCAAGTCTCCTCTCGCCGGCGCCGGCCTCCCGGGCAAGCTCGCCGACTGCAAGAGCCGCGATGCCGAGGAGTGCGAGATTTTCCTCGTCGAGGGTGACTCTGCAGGCGGTTCGGCCAAACAGGGACGCAACCCCAACTATCAGGCCATACTCCCCCTGCGCGGTAAAATCCTCAACGTCGAGAAGGCTATGGACCATAAAATCTACGAGAGTCAGGAGATTGTCAATATATTCAAGGCTCTCGGCGTAACCATCGGCACTGAGGAAGACTCCAAGGAGGCAAACCTCTCCAAGCTCCGTTATCACAAGATAATCATCATGACCGATGCGGACGTGGACGGTGCGCATATCGCCACACTACTGATGACATTCTTCTTCCGCCAGATACGCCCCATCATCGAGAACGGTTACCTGTATATCGCCACACCCCCTCTCTACAAATGCTCCACGAAGGGTAAGAACAAGACCGAGGAGTATGCTTGGGATGAGATGCAGGTGCAACGCTTTGTCGACACTCACTGCGACGGCGACCGCAACAAGATGGTGCTCCAGCGATACAAAGGTCTCGGTGAGATGAACCCCACTCAGCTCTGGGAAACCACAATGGACCCCGAAAACCGTATGCTCAAGCAGGTGACACTCCTCAACGCCGCCGAGGCTGACCATACATTCTCCGTCCTGATGGGTGACGAGGTCGCACCGCGACGCGAATTTATCGAGACGCACGCCACATATGCCAATATCGACGCCTGATAACACGGAGAGATACGCCTATTAACACCTAATAGACCAACACGCTACGCTGATGAAGAATTTAGTCATCGTCGAGTCACCCGCCAAGGCCAAAACCATCGAGAAGTTTCTTGGCAAGGACTACAAGGTCCTATCAAGCTACGGACATATTCGCGATTTAAGCAAGAAAGAACTGGACATCGTACCGGGTCAGGAGTTTGATGTCAATTATGAAATCCCGGCTGACAAGAAGGAACTGGTGCGCAAACTCAAAAAGGCCGCCAAGGAAGCCGATATGGTATGGCTCGCTTCCGATGAAGACCGCGAGGGTGAGGCCATTG
>CAMWRB010000018.1 GCA_947176545.1 uncultured Porphyromonadaceae bacterium | reverse complement strand
ATAATCAGTCGCATCACAACGGCAATAACCCCGCTCCCAATAACCAGAAGAGATAATGAAGTATCCGGGGACGACTCACACATTAATTGCCGCAATGATAATGTCGGTTGTCGCCCTCCTGTTATCAGGGGGGTGTACTGACAATGTCGCATGGTGTGAGACTATCCCTGTAAATGAAGCCGGATGGTCGGATATGGAGACTATAGAGTTCGCTCTCCAACCGTCTGACTCCATGATATGGATGGGTGATGACCGATATGATGCCACATTGAGTCTGAGATATACCGACAGGTGCAGAGAGAATGAGGTGAGACTGCTTTTAGAACGCGAATCACTCGATTCAATATGTCGCCCCGACACCATCCTCGTCACACTCTTCAATAAGGATGGCACTCCCGCGCAGGACAGGCAACCCAATGAGCTGAAAGAGAGATTTTATCAGGGGGAAGGTTTGTCGCTCGGCATATATGAAAAGCAGATAGAACTGTTGCATCACTCCCGGATAGAGCCGATGTACCGTGTGGCTTTGACACCGCTCGGCACCACACCCCTTACCGGTATCTCAAATGTCACCATGATTATCTCGCGATAATGCAAGTCTCTCCTACAACCGATTCCGTATACCTCCTCCTCTCTCTCCCGACTCCTCGGACATCACATTTCTCCTAACCTCAAAATGTAAGCTATGACTCCCACACCAAAGACTGAAAATCGTTCCAAAGCATTGCTGCTCGGCAATCTGTTAGCCCTCTCAGCCTCAATATGCTGGGGATTTAACGAACCCGCCAACAAACTCATCATTCCGGCATCAATATCTGCCGGTGGCGTAGCCTTGAGCCGTATTTTCGGTGCTACCGTCATCATTTGGCTCATATCTTTCTTTATCAAACACGAGAAAATTGCACGGACTGACTGGAAACTGCTTGCATGGGGTGCAGTCATGATGCTGGGATTCGTATACGTATTCTCGATGGCATTCAACACGGCATCCCCTATCGATATTGCCATCATACTCACTTTCCAGCCCTTATTGGTTGTGATAATCAACGCTCTGTTCAAGCATCTGAAAGTGAGTATGCTTGAGATTGTCGGTATGATTATAGCCCTCGGAGGTGCATTGATGATAATCCTTGCAGGAGGCAGCCTGGACTCCGGGCGTCTCATCGGTGATGTATATGCTGTCGTGTGTGCCGTATCATATGCCATATACCTGGTCATCATCGAGGGACCTTCACACCGTTACGGTACCGTCAATATGATGAAATGGATATTTCTCTTCTCCTCTATCCTCTCAATTCCGTTGATTTTCACGGTGGGAAAACATATTCCCATGATAGCTCACACTGACTGGAAAGCTATCGGAGTGCTTCTGTTCATCGTACTCTTTCCGACGGTTTACTGTTATATCGTCACACCCCCGGCAATCAGGATGGTCGGGAGTGAAATTTTCTCGTTCTATCAGTATCTGGTGCCGGTAATTGCCGCTGTGGTCTCGATATTGTTGAAAATAGATGAGTTCCACTGGTATCAGCCGGTCAGCTTTGTCATCATTGTAGCCGGCATTCTGCTGGCCAATTATGCCAAGGCACGCCACTCATAGTAAGTATTTATAAACGCGATGTGAGCCATCCTCATATGAATGGTTCATACAACACATGACAGACTATGATACAGGAAATTAAGGAATATAATAAAAAATTTGTAGAGCAGCGCGGATATGAACGGTTCGCCACGAGCAAGTATCCCGACAAGAAAATAGCAATCGTGACCTGCATGGACACCAGGCTTGTGGAGCTTCTTCCGGCTGCACTCGGAATCAAGAATGGAGATGTCAAGATTATTAAGAATGCAGGCGGCACGATTACAAACCCTTTTGACTCGACGATGCGCTCACTGTTGGTGGCTGTCTATGAACTGGGTGTAAACGAGATTATGGTCATAGGTCACACTGAATGCGGTGTACAGGGAATGGACGCCAACGAGATGTTGCACGCCATGAAGGAGCGTGGTGTCAGTCAGGAACACATAACCCTTATGGAACATTGCGGCATCAATCTGCGCGAATGGTTACACGGCTTTGAAGAGACTGAAAGTGCTGTCCGGGAAACGGTAGACCTCATCTCACACCATCCGCTGATGCCACCCGAGGGCGTCAATGTCCAAGGATTCCTCATGGATTCATATACCGGAGAACTGACCGGACTGAATCTATAAGTTCCCACAATCATCTGATATTAACATATTAAGATTTACGGCAACATGACCGGACGCATTAAATTCCGGTGGCTCACGATAGCTTTCCTCTATCTGTCGGCAGCATGCACCAAACCGGACCATACTGATATTCTACAAGAAATCAAGTCTGTAGACAAGATGGTATTCGCCTCCATGTCTATAACAAAGACTGCTAAAATGGACAAGAGCCTTCCGATGTTCGGCAAGCGCATCGCCGTCTATTCATACGATTCATACATGCGTGCTTATATCGACCTCTCAAGTATGCGACCGGAAGACCTCGTGTTTGACGAGTCTGATATGAGTGTCAGGGTCATTCTGCCTCCGGTTCAGACCGAAGTGACGGGTAGAGATATGAATATGCGCAAAGTGTATGAAAACGTAGGAATCCTCCGGGGAGCGCCCGATGCCAAGGAGCGGGCTGAAATCAAGGAGAAAGCCAACGCCTCGTTCAAAACCGAGATAGAGGATAATCCGCGTTTTAAGCAACGTCTCACCGAGACTGCGCGGAGAAAGGCTGAAATATATTTTAAACAACTTTTCGAAGCACACGGCTATACCCTGCAGATTGAGTTCAGGTCAGATAATATTGATACCCATGCTACCGAAATTTAAATATATATCGCTCCTGATAACCCTGACCGCTGTCATAGCTGTTGCGGCTGTACTTGGATATTTATTCCTGAAGCCGAGGAATACGATAGAGGTTCGTAAAGGAGAAATCAACAATGTCGAAGTTATGGTCCGGCTCTGCACTGTCGAAATATACAATGAAGTGCCGATACTGGACACAATACATGATAAAGTAATATTTGCAATTCAGAAACAGAGGGGGCAGATATCTTTTGACATGGAGCATCTTCAGCTTGATGATACAGGCGATACCGTACGCATAATCCTACCGCCGGAAATAGTGGAACTTTACGAATCCACCGACGACAACTCATGGGAAGTAATCGATACGAAATCCATAGGACCGCTCTCTATGTTCCGGAGTGACCGTATGACACTCGATGACGAGAACGCAGTCAAGGATAGAATCAAAGCGAAATCTATCCGGTATCTGTATCGTAACGGCACAATCGAACGTGCACGGAAAGAGGGTGCGTCCGATATGGAATTGTTGATGCAGCAGATATACCGCAAGCCGGTCAAAGTCACAGACCCTACTCCCAAAGGTACGTTTCCCGGATAAATACCGATGTCCGCTCATATCATCTCGAAATTTCATCATAAGAATTTCATCCAATGAGCTTCACACTGCTGACCTCCGGCATGTGTATCAGAAAGGGACCGGTGACTCGAATATATAGCGTCGGCCGTCAAGTGGGAAAGTAAATTCAAGCCTCTCGGCATGCAGATGCAGTCGCTCACTACGGCTTATATTGTCATGTCCATACAATCGGTCACCCGCAATCGGCATATTCAATCCTGCTTCAGAGGCCGCATGTACACGCAGCTGATGCGTCCTGCCGGTCAAAGGATAAAACAGGACCCTGCTAATCCCGTTACTGACTCCCACAAATTCGTACAGTGTCGTCGACTCCTTGCCATTCTCGACATCTACACGCTGCCGCGGACGCTCAATCCAGTCCGGCGACAAGGGCAATTCTATTCTGCCCCGTTCCGCAATACCCGCTTCACGATAATCTCCGGCCAAATCCGCTACATACCGTTTCCGCACACGGTGAGATGCGAATAGAGACTGCAAAAGCTTGTATGCTTCCGCTCCGTATGCCGCCAGAATCAATCCTGACGTATCCCGGTCCAGTCTGTGAGCCATCCTCACTTCGCGGCCTTTGGCATGATGGGTTGCAAGCCACTGCTCCACCGATTCCGCCATCTCTTTACCGGGTACGGATAAAATACCGGAAGGCTTATCGACCACACAAAACCACTCGTTCTCATATATTACCTTCGGTTCGGCAGGATTTCGATGCTTATCAATCTCCTGCGAAGATTGGATATCAAGTCCCTGCATCATCCAACTCAGCACCGGGTGACACTTACCCCTGCATGCGGGATAGAAATGACCGTGACGACGCACCTCTCCCCTTTTGGGACGCCCGTACCAATATTCAGCCATCGCAACAGGTTTCCATCCCCTCTGGTATGCGGCATTGAGCAACTTGGGAGCACAGCATTCACCAGCTCCCGTAGGTGGAACACCCATCGGGGTCGCGGCAAATATCTCACTTAGAGAGCTGCGTTCGCCCCTTGCATCGGGTATACTGAAACTCTCAAACAACCATCGTTGTAAGTCTTCGGACTCCTTACGGCGTCTCTCTTTCAATGTATTGATACGTGAGCGAATACCGTTGAGAGCTTCCGCGTATGGTTGCAGCTCCGATGCTACCCGGCGCTTCACGCGCCGCAATTCGGCTTTCTCGAATTGGCTGGCACGTATCATTTCAGCCAACTCAACATCATCTATGGTGCCTGCTGCCCGACGGGCGTCGCGACATTGTTTGGAACTCTTGTACAAATCCCTGTACTCAGTCACCACACGCTCTCCCATATCTCTGACACGTTCATACTCGGAACGTATACGGGTCAGCTCATCATGTTCGAGTCCGGCTATTTCCTCATTCAATCGGGATATATATTGTTCCTTGAGCCTGAAATATCCATCAGGCTCAAGATAATCGAATATGGGACCTACGAAACCGGGATGATAAAATCCGCCATCTCCCAGCTGTCCGGAAAAACTAAACAATTCATGTTGTATTCCATCACCATCCTCCGCAATCAGCACGCCGAGCATCTTACCCTCGTCCAACTCACGACATAAACGGAGGTCGGTCTCGAGACCGCCGGTGCGCATCCTCTCTATCTCCGCAAGCAATGTCTCGAATGCACGGTCGCATCGGGCATCGGGAATATAATCAAAGGGATTATTCATCAGCTTATTATTGGCCGGTGATTGAGTCTTTTAGTCTCCCGCTCTCCATCTTTGAGCATCCGTTGTGACTCAGGGCTGAGATATGATTGCTGAAATTTCTCCCATATGTATTCTACGGCTACCTCCGAGGGGTGCACCATATCCGGGGCATAATATCTGTAATCCCTCAGGTCATCATTCATAATTTCATAAGACGGGAAATAGAATACCTCCCCGGCTGTGTCACAAAGTTCCTCACATGCCAGCTGCAAAATCGCCTTGGAACGTGAGTTGCCCTCGAACCCATCTTTAAGATGTCTGACGGGACTGACCGTGAACAGCACCCGCATTACCGGATTATATCTCCCCAGTACGCCAAGCAGTTCGCTCCATTCCTCCACAATCTCACAGACTTTGAGACGGCGACGGAGAAAGGTGTCGGGAGAGAACTTATGACAATTGGAGACTATATAACCGGGGGTCTCACGCAGTTCGTAGACCCAGGCGGTGCCGAATGTGATGATTAATGTTCCCGCCTTACGGAGATATGCGGACAGTGACTTCACCCGCTGAGATACATTCCGTATCGTTTCAACCGTTGAATATGTCGAAGCGTGAGAATCCATAAGCCATGACACCACCAGATTGTCGCGACACGCTACTGATTCCCTTATGGTCTCCGAAATATCATCTTGTGAGAGTGCGAGTCTCAATATTTTGGAAATAGATGACGGATTATAGAGCGTGCCGCAAGGATTGACCAATGTATCCCACCTACACAGACTCATCCGACGTCCTATATTATCGGCGAAACAGGAGCCTAACAATATGACCGGTTCTGTCGGGTCGAGATATAGTTCAGGCTTGCCCGGCAGATATTCTGTTCGGAATTTCATATTAATCTATATTTATCGACAGACCAATCGAACATGATATGCCGTTGGTCGGCACTGTATTCCAATAGTAGACCTTTGGCTTGTAATTCAACAGATTGTCTACCACAATATTTATATTGAGACCTTTCAGGACGGTCTGTTGAAACGTTAATTTCCATAGAGAGTATGCCCCGTCGGCAGGATAGTTGCTTATGGGTTTTGAGAGATATCGACCTGACAGCGCGACATAAAATTTGTATGATTTGCTAATCCTCTTTTCGTAATCGAGACGCCATGTCGCCGAGTGAGGACGAGGTTGGTTAAACTGAGAGTCGATGGTCCTGCCGGCGATATGGAGATAATTGTAACTCAATGAAGCTCCCAGGCCTGACTTAGTCCTGTAACGGGCATTAAGGTCAAATCCCATTACCCTCACTCCATCCTCATTGATATATGTGGCGCCGTCCTCTTCCGGGTTGAAAAATTCCGTTGTCGTGATACGACTGTCATAATAGTTGAAATACCCTGTCAGCGTGGCGTTGTAGGAACCGTCTATGAAAGAGCCACGGACATCTCCGCTACGCTCAAGAGAAAGGTTGAAATTATGGCTGCGTTCAGGCTTAAGGTCCGGATTACCGTATATCATCTCAAGACCTGCCATGTCAAAACACATATACATCTCTTTAAGAGACGGAGCACGGAAACCGCCGGCATAAGAGGCGCGTACCGACAGGGGGTTGGGCTTGAACATCAACGCGATTCGCGAGGTGACAGCATTGCTGCGCGATGCCGAGAAATAGTCATCGCGCACGGAGGCGATAAGGTTGAACCATGTGAGAGGATTGTAGTCGAACTGCACGAATGCGTCAGCCGACGTCTGCGTATGCACGGCATTTTCTGTAAACTGATACGTACACAGATAGTCATGCATATAGTCGGCACCGACGGTTAGGCCGTTGGCACCCCAGAATTTGGTAAACAATCCGTGTACGATATGCTGTCGGTTGCTGTAATCGTGCTCGTGGGTACGTAAGCCGTCTATAAATCTTGATTTGTCATACCGGTCATAGCTGTAGGATATTTCCAGATTCCGGCTTTCATCTATATTCCACACCCCGCGCAGACCGCCGTTATAATCATGATAATGGTCATCATAGGTGGCACGGTTGCTGACTCGATAGAAATATCCTCCGCGTGCCGACAGCCGCAGATTGTCACTTATTCGATATATCAGGCGCTCTTTGACATTGAGGGAATGACCTCCGTAAATGCTATGAAAATTAGATTGCGTATCAAAAGCGTCGGCAAGTCTGACCGTTCTGGATGTGAGATATTGAATCGAGGTATTGGAATTTAATTTTGACGTATTGAAACTCACATCACCTCCCGCACGCCATTCGCTTCCGAAACTTCTGAAGCGGGTATTCAGATTGATATGCCACGGGTCGGTATTTTCCCGCGTAATGATATTGACCACTCCCCCGACAGCATTGGCACCATACAGAGCTGACGCAGCCCCTTTGACGATTTCAACACGGGCTACATTTTCAAGATTCAGACGATTGTAATCGACATTATCAAGCGTCTCGCCCGCCATTCGCTCGCCATCGACCAGAAACAGAATGGCACTTCCCCCGAAACCATTCATATATAGAGCTGTCTCCTGACTCATGGAATAACCGAACTCCAGGCCAGGCAATTCATCTGTCAATAAATCCTGAATGTTGGTCGCATCGGTTCTGGCAATCTCTTCCGACGATATGAGACGGGTGACAACCGGGACATCCTTGAGAGTTTTGGGAGTACGGGTGGCCGTGACCACAACCTCGTCAAGCGCCATTGTCTCGTCCGTCAAATTATTGCCCGTAACATCACTCTCCCCACCGACAGAACTGTCGGCAAGGAGAGTGTACGGAAACAGAAGTCCGAAAATGACAAATATACACGGTCTCAGACTTCCAGACATTTCTATTACTTCTTGACGCCGGTATAAGAGAACATCAACGGCAAGGGCATCGTACCGTAATTGAGTTCATAGCTGACGGTCAACTCATTCTTTTCATACGAACCATGGATTTTGCCGGTATACAGCTTGCCATCCTCCGTTTTTTTACTAAACTCGGTTGTAGCCAGAGTGTAGACTCCATTATCAACTGAAACCTTGACACCGGGAATCTTCAGTGCGGGCATCTGCATGTGCATCTCTGCAGGTCCGCATGACGGAATATTGATTTCGACAGTGGATTCATCTGTAGATACAACAGTTACTTCTAAATCTTCAAACTCGAAGTCTGTGTTCATCACTGTGCAATCCATATCACCGGTATATGTTCCGGCTACTTTGTAAGCCACTGAAGAGGCGGGAACATTCGGCTCATCTTTCTCCTTGTCGGAGCATGAAGTCAGCACAGATGTCAGGCCGACAGAAATCAGCATGATGGCAAAAAACAATTTCAGATTTTTCATTTGCATTATAATGATTGGTTAATTATTGGCATTAGGAGTGAATGAAGACAATTCAATCCGCGAGTACATGGGAACTGTAATGTACCGTAGCGAATGACTGCCGGAACCTCTCTGCATTCTACAAAGGTACAAAATATTATCAAATCTCCTCTATCATCCGGGCTTGAATAATCAAATCCAATACAAAATTACAATCATCATCCGCAAAAATCAATACCCTGAAATAATGAAAAAAATCCTGCTACGGACTCAGCCGAGGAAAAGGATACCCTACACAGGTTATAGAACGGGGTATGTGCAGACTGTTTCCTCACTTGGTTGGCTGTCGGGTCATGTCGGCAAGTGAGGTGAGATGATATGCTTTCCATGCAAGCAGAAGAGCCACAAATGTCACTGCCACATATGCGATGGCCGTAGAATGGAACATATTGCCCAGACCCACCAACGGTGACACGACAGCTGCAAACGCATATTTCACGACACTCAGTATTGCTGACGCTGTTCCGGCCTCGCTACGGCCAACCTCCATTGACAATGTGTTGGCGCTCGAGAATATCATGCCGGAAAAAAGCAGCATCGGCAAAGCGAAAAGCTCATACCATAAAAATGAAAATTCATTCCATATCACAAATGCGTCAGCAACCGCAAATACGAACATCCCTATGCAACCGACTACAAGACCCTGCTTCATAACCTTGAAACGCACCGCCAGTGTGGAACCTATACTCATGGCGAGTGCGTTACCGCCGAAAATCAGTCCGAACGTCAGCGCACTGAATCCGTAATGGCTCTGCAATATGAACGGAGCCGATGATATGTATGCATAGAGCAGACCGATTGCCACAGCCTTTATGGTCACGTATATCATAAACCGGCCGTTACTGAAAAGTGAACGGTAAGCCTTGACATAATCCGAAAGTGAGTGGGCATGCAGGCGGCGTTGCGGAGGAAGGGTCTCTTTGTATCTCGTGGTCCAGAATGTCATGATGGCCCCGATAACGAGAAGTATCACAAATATTCCCCGCCAACCGACCCAATCGGCCATAAATCCGCCTACTACCGGACCGAGAGCCGGCGCCACCCCATTGACAGCACCGATTATAGCCATCAGCTTAGCCAGTTGACGACCCATATAAACGTCTGCCGGAATAGAGGTCGATAGAACCATCGCACCTCCGGCACCCAATCCCTGGAAAAGACGGCATACGATGAAGAATGTTATCGTTTCTGAAAAGAGAGAGACGACCGTAGACACCACAAAAATTATCAATGAAATCAACAGTATCGGTTTCCGGCCATAGCGGTCACTCGCCGACCCCCATACTACAGAACCGAGTCCCATACCTATCATGGCCATCGATATACCCATCTGAGTCATCGACGGCGTAGTATGAAATTCCCGCATCATGGAGGGAATGGTTGGCAAATACATATCATTCACAAGAGAGGAGAACGCTCCTATTATCGCGATAAATGTAACGAACAATCCGTAGTTGCGGGGTGCGCTATCGGATTGAGAGTTAGCAGGAGCGACAGTATTGGGTGAAGCCATACGTTATAGTTTACAATATACTTTACAAGATTTATACAATTTTAACAACTTTTCAATTAACATAGTTCTATGTCAGTCCGGGTTCAGAACGGACTGTTGCTGTCCTACAACCATTTTCCACCGGACCACTCGAATATATTTTACTAAAACACACCCGGATATTGAACCACAACGGCCCTTGTAAGTTATAAATATATATTCACCTTAAAACTCCATGCCATGAGATACATTTCAAACGGAAAGGGCACTATCCCTCTGATAACACTCATAGCTCTGCTGTCGGTATCACTGACGGTTAATCTTCCCGGACTCGCAGTCTCGCCGATGCTTGGCAAGCTTTCTGATATATTCCCTCATTGCAGCCGTCTCGAGATTCAATTGCTAACGCTCCTGCCCAATCTCGTAATCATACCCATGATTTTAATCTCAGGTAAGATTACCAATATACGTAACCAGACCGCAGTCCTCGCCACCGGTCTCGGCATATTTCTCGCTTCCGGCATTCTTTATCTCTTTGCCGATTCGATGAAAATGCTTATCGGACTCGGTGTCCTGCTTGGCATCGGTTGCGGACTTATCGTGCCAATAGCTGCCGGGCAACTTTCCGAGTGGTTTTACGGCGAACAGAACACTAAGGTGCTTGGCTTTAAATCCGGCACATCCAACGGTATTGTGATTCTGGCCACAATCTTCGTCGGTTGGGCTGCCGGTATCAGCTGGCACACCTCTTTCTGCGTCTATCTTGTACCGGTCATACCTCTGTTGCTCCTGCCTTTTATGACCAATACTTTTATACGCAAGCATATACGGCCTGCAGAAACCGTACCTGCCGTAACAGATGAAAATGAAAAAATTACTAAGTCCTCTCAATATAATACCCTCAGACATCCGATAGTCACACTCTTCGGTGTCATAGGTTTGTATGTAGCACTGACCGCAACCTCTATGGTCTTCACATACTATCTTCCTTTTACAATGAAACATTACGGACTTACGACATCTCAGGTAGGCATCGCCACCGCAATGTTTTATGTGACCGCCATGATAGGAGGATTTTCACTCACCCCATATCTGCATTTAGCCGGCAGAACCGCCCTTTACGTATGTATAGTGATAATGACTGCCGGACTCCTCACGCTCGGACTCTTCCATACAATGCCGGCGTATGTCGCCGGTGTACTCCTCATCGGTTTGGGCTACGGACTGTTCCAGCCTGTCATTTACAATAAAACGACCCGGATAGCGCCCGATAAGACTCTATCCACCAGATACTTCTCATACACACTCGCAGGCAACTATGTAGCCGTCTCCATAGTGCCCGTCTTAGTGGAATTATTCGAGCGCATATTCAACAATCACACCGCAGATTTCCCCTATTACCTCAGCGCCTCAATACTCGGCATAGTCTTCATCATCGGCCTGCTGAAACGCGACTCCTTCCTCTGGCGCACCTACAGAAAAGAACCACAAGCCCCATCTAAACCCAAATCCTGACTCCGCCTCCCGTCTCAATCAGCTATAGGACCTCGACCTCACCCTGCGCGATTTCAAGCGCCAGCCTGTTCATATCCTCGCATCGCTCCCGCGTCAGCTGAACTTTTGCAAGAGTCGAGCTGTCGAAGCCTATTATCAACAGCCGCCCCTCATCACACAACGTATGCTGAATACCCTTGGGCGTAAACCGCTCACCTATTCCGCTATCAATAATATATATTATCCGTCCCCCATTCTCCACAGCCCAATTATAGACCCTCTTCTCATCCTTCGAAATAAATGGCGATACCAATACTCCACAGTTCTCAACCGTCCGCAACCAACAAATCTTGCGTACCCTAAGCTCTTCGCTACTATATTTGCTGCTGATTTTCACATTCTCAATATCCGGGTCATACAGAAGCTCGATATTGCCGTACACCACATACTCTCTATCACCTGCTTTTATCCTGTTATGCCGGTGAAAGCCCGGTCGCATCATCCTCAGCAGCCTTCTGCGCGGGTTGTCACTCACATAGTTGAGCATCTTCTGCAACTGATTTTTCTTCAGGAGTATCCTGTCGTGATATCGTTCTTCGAACATCGGGACCAGTCCCGTTGTCTCTCCGGCCGGATTGACACCAATCAGTTTGTTATATTGGAGAGTACAATTTCTTTTAAACCGGTTTATAATGTCTCCGAGATGCGTATCGGTCGCTTCCTCAACAAATATGACAAAATGGATATGCTCCGGCATAATTACCCTGCGCAGTATCTTGACAAAAGGGAAAACCGATTTCAAAGCGGAAAGATTAGTCGCGACGATATCACCCACTTCAGTAGTTTCAGCAACCGCAGGCCAATCATGGTCGCCGGGCGTACCCTTTAGAATTGAAAAAGCCGGAACACCATCATTGGCATTCAGCGTAATCATATACATACAACGGCTTCTGTAGTCATGCCACGGAGCGCGTCTGCATCCGTTGGGTATCACATGTCGCCTGAGGTGTCGA